>JBOHWA010000741.1:0-4402 GCA_050735855.1 Binatia bacterium | reverse complement strand
GTAGTACTCGGTCGACAGGGCGAGTGACGCGTCGCCGGCACGGGCGCGTTCGAAGTTGCGCTGCGCGTCGTCGAGACGATCGAGCCGCAGTTGCGTCAGGCCGAGGAAGAACGAGGCCTGCGCCTCGAGATCGGGTTGCTGCTGGGCGCGCATCAGCCACGGCTCGGCCTCGCGGTAGTCGCCCGTCTCGGTCAGCGCCACACCGAGCTCGAGCGCCACCGGCGGCAGATTCGGGTTGATGGCCAGCGCGGCGCGCAGATCGACGATCGCGCCGGGGTAGTCACCCTGCTGGGCGCGCGTCGCGCCGCGTTGGGCGAGGGCGTCGACATCGCTGGGATCTGCGGCGATGGCGCTATCGAGCAGCGCCAGCCCCTCCTGCGTCTTGCCGCCGTGCAGCGCGATCAGGGCGCGGGCGCCAAGGGCCTGCGACGCCTCGTTGGCATGGGCCGCCGGCGCGGCGGCCACCAGGAGCAGGAAGAGTGCGCTGGCGCGTCTCATGGTGCGGGCGTGAAGGTCGGCGTCGGCGTGGGGACGCTGGCGCGGACGCCGGGGGTCCGATCGCTACTATCGGAGGCGCGGCGCTGGGCGCCGCTGGCGGACGGGCCGTCCGCGCTCCCAGGGTCGGAGGCGTTGCTGGCGGCGGCCGCGTCGCTGGCATCCGCGGTCGGCGTCGCCGTCGGCGTGTTCAGCGGCGTGCCGATGACGTTGAACGAATAGCGGAAGTCGAGTGGCTGCGGCGGGGCGCCGGTGTTGGCGGCGGTGATGTGCGCCTCGACCGGGCCCTCAGGCAGCTCGGGGGCGATCCCGGTCGCCTTGAAGCCGGCGAGATCGAGATTGTTGCCAGCGCTGCACGGCGGGTCGGTGTCGCTGCCGTCCTCGCAGTCTTCGAGCTTGATATCCACGCGTTTGGTCAGCGAGCGGAAGACCGAGCGCGGGGCCTCCAGGGCGACGGCCTGGGTTTCGACCGCTTCGCTCTCGACGTCGAAGGTCACCTCGAGGGCGACCGAGTCGTGGTTGATGTTGCTGACCGCGTCGACGACGGTGAACGCGAAGTCGACGAACTGCGTCGCGTCACCGCCCTGCGGCGGCGAGAATTCATAGAGGAAGGGCAGCGACTTCATTGGCACCTCGCCCACGTTGGTCTGCACGCCAGGGATGATGTTGACCGGGAGTGGATCGCTCTCGAAGGCCGGTGCGGCGACCTGCACCGGATCGCAGACGTGGGCAGCCTCGGGGGGGGACGTCGTGCAGGTCGTGGTGATGCCGGCCACCGCCGGCGCGAAGTCGGTGGCGAAGCCGGTCACGGTGACCGTCGCCGGGCCGGACGGCAGGTCGGTGAGGACGGCGAGACCTGAGCCGCTGCCCGCGAGCATCTCCGGATCCACCGCGACGCAGCACGTTTCGCCCGAGGCCGAGACGAAGACGACGCGGCCGGTCTGCACGGCGGCCGGCAGCTCGGTCGACTCGCCGCCGCCGCGGTCCGGCCAGGTGATGTCGTCACCGCCGCCGCCACCGCCCGTGCTCGATCCGCTGCCGCCGCAACCGACCAATGCGGTGAATGCCAGCGCGAGCGCGATACGATCGAGGTGCATACGGGATGGAGTAGCGCGAGGTCGGCTAGCCGAGCTGGGTGCTGATCTGTCGGAAGATGTCGGTGATTTGGTGGTTGGGGTGCTCGAGGCAGAACACGCCGCTGCTGGCCAGGCGGACCAGATCTTCCGACAGCGGCAGGACGCCGGCGACCGGCACGTCGTAGGTGGCGCTGATCTTGGCCGCCACCGTCTTCGGGTCGAACGGCGGCAGCACCTTGTTCAGCACCAGGCGGATGCAGGGGGTCTCCAAACGACGCGCCAGATCCACGGTAACAGCGGTGCCTTGATAGTCCTGATGATCCGCGCGCAACACGATTATGAGCGTGTCTGAGATGGCGATTGAAAGCAACGTTTCCTCGTTGACGCCGGGATGGGTGTCGATAAACAGGTAATCCAGTTGCAGGGCGAGTTGCAACTCGCGGAAGCCGTCGTTGAGGCGCGAGACGTCGTAGCCTTCGCGCAGGACGCGCGCGATCTCGCCGGTCCGCAGGCTGGAGGGGACGAGGAACAGCGCCGTGCCCGCCGGCGGGGCACCGCGCTCGAGCACGTGGGTGACGTCGTAGGCCGTCTCCTCGATGCGGCAGCGGTCCCACAGATAGTCGTTCAGCGACCGCTCGATCTTGTCCTCGTCGAAGCCGAAGAGGACGTGGATACCGGGCGATTGGACGTCGGTGTCGACGATGCCGACGCGCCGGCCGCGCAGCGCGGTCAGCACGGCGAGGTTGGCAGTCAGGTTCGACTTGCCGGTGCCGCCGCGGAAGGAATGGACGGAAACGATCTGCGCCATGCGATTCCCCCACCGGCCTCAGGTGCGCTCGCGCAGCCGGCGTGCGCGCTGCTGCAGGGTTTGGAAGTAGTCGGTGTCGGCGATCTCGGCCACCTGCTTGGCGCGCTTCACCTCGTCGATCTGGATGTGCAGGTCGCTGATCTCGCGCCGCAGGCGGTCCTCGCGCAGATAGACCTCGAGCGCGGCGGCCGCCAGGCTGGAGAGCGACTCGACCACCGGCACGGTGCAGGGATCGAACGGCACCACCGCGCCACTGACCGGATCGGTGGCGTTGATCAGCTGCAGGACGCCGATGACGCGCTGCGCCGCGTTGCGCAGCGGCACGGTGAGGAACGAGGTCGAGCGGTAGCCGGAGAGCTGGTCGAAGGCCATCGTGCCGGAGAACTCGAAACCCTCGGCGCGGTAGGCGTCGGCGATGCTGACCGATTCGCCGGTCAGCGCCGCGAAGGTCGCGACGTTGCGTTGATTCGGCGCCCCGCTGACGCGATCGTAGAGCGGCAGCGGCGGATAGGGGATCTCGGCGCCGCTGGTACCGCCCATGGCGATGCCGAGCGAATCGTTGCGCAACAGCACGAACTTCAGCTGATCGTCCTCCGAGCGCAGGTACAGGGTGCCGCCGTCGGCATGGCACAGGGTCTGTGCCTCGAGCAGGATCGTCTCCAGCATCTGGTGGAAGTCGCGCGCCCCGAGCAACGCCACGCCGATCGGGATCACCGCCTTCAGCAACGCCTCGAGCTGGCGCTCGAGCTGGCCGATGCGCCGCTCGTGGTCGGACGGGGTCTGCGGATCAGGGCTCACGCTTCGCCGCCCCCTCGCCCGCAGCCCGGCCGACCGCCGCGTCCAACCCGCTGGCCGCGTCGCGGCAGTCGAAGATGTGCAGGCCGAAGCGTTCGGCCAGCTCCTCGCAGACGCTGATGCCGCGCACGCTGTTGCCACGCTCGTCGAGGCGCGGCGAGAAGACGCCGATACCGGCCTTGCCGGGGACGACGGCGATGATGCCGCCGCCGACGCCGCTCTTCGCCGGCAGGCCGACCTTGTAGCCCCACTCGCCGGCGAAGTCGTACATACCGCAGCTCCACATGACGCTGAGCAGGTCGCGCACGTACTCGACCTCGATGGCGCGCTCGCCGGTCGTCGGGTTGACCCCCTTGTTGGCCAGCGTCGCCGCCATCATCGCCAGGTCGCGGCAGGTGACCAGGATCGAGCACTGCTTGAAGTAGAGATCGAGGCTCTCCTCGATGCGATCGTCGATGATGTCGAAGTTGCGCATCAGATGGGCGATGGCGCGGTTGCGGTGCCCGGTGGCGCGTTCGGACGTAAAGACCGCCATGTCGACGCCGACCGGCCGGCCGACGTAGCGCGCGAAGGCGTCGAGCACGGTATTGAAGCGCTCGGCCGGCCCGTCGCCGGCGACCAGGCTGGCGGCGGCAATGGCGCCGGCGTTGACCATCGGATTGAACGGCCGCTTGGTGCGCGCCTCGAGGGCGATCGAGTTGAACGCCTCGCCGCTCGGCTCGACGCCGATGTGCTTGAGCGTCCCCTCCCGCCCGTGCGTGCTGAGCGCCATGCCATACACGAAGGGCTTCGAGATCGACTGGATGGTGAAGGCCTGCTCGGCGTCGCCGACCTCGAACGACTGGCCGGCGATGGTGACGACACAGATGCCGAACCAGTCGGGGTCGGCCTTGGTGAGCTCGGGAATGTAGTCGGCCACCGCGCCGTCGTTCAACGGCTTGTACTTGGCGTGCAGCTCGCGCAGGAAGCCGCGCAGCGGCGAGGTGACGGCACGGAAGTGCCCGAGCAGGGCGGAGACGTCGTCATCGCCGGTACGCTGAGTCATTATCAAATTCCCCGAACCCACCGATCCAAGGCAAGAATCATGCTCGCGGCCGGTTGGGACACTGGGCGACCTGGGTCGACCTATTGGCAGTCGCTGTGCCCGTTGGTTGGGCAGAGCTGCATAAGGAGTGCGCAATCTGGAGGGCGCCGGGCCCTCGGCGCCGGGGGCGGCGGGGGTGGTGCC
>JBOHWA010000740.1:0-5069 GCA_050735855.1 Binatia bacterium | reverse complement strand
CTCCACCAGGTGGGATCTCGCCAGCAGTGCGGCACGCCCGCGCTGGACGTCAGTTGGTGACGGTGAACTCCCGGCTGCCGGCCGGGACGCCGTTGGCGGCGAGATCGACCTTGTATTTCCCAGCCGGCCAGCCGTCCGGTTTGGCGATGTGGAACTCGGTCGCGGCCGGGCCGGTCGGAGCGATGGTCTGCGAGGACTCGTTGACCAGCTGGCCGTCCTCATAGGTCCAGCGCACCGCCAAGATGACGCTCGGGGCGGTGCCGTCGGTGACGACCGAGGCGAAGATGGTATCGCCGGGCTTGAAGGCGGTGGCCGGCGCGCTGACCTTCTTGTCGGGGCCGATGGCGCTGCCGAGATCAATCGAGGTGACCTTGAAGGCTACGGGCGCGGCGGCGGCCGGTGGCGGCGGCGGGGCCGCCGCGGGTTTGGGCTCCTCGGGTTTACTACAGGCGGCGAAGAGGAGCGCGACGGCGGTGCACAGGGCCAGGCGTGAGCTGGCGCGCGGGAAGCGGCGCATGGCGGACTCCTTTCGTCTCACTTGTCGGGGATCTTCAGCGTCTGACCGGGATGGATCAGATCGGGGTTCTTGATCACATCGCGGTTGGCTTCGAAGATCCGCTTCCACTGGTTGGCATCGCCGTAGACCTTCTTGGCGATCTTGGACAGGCTGTCGCCGGCGGCCACGGTGTAGGTGCGCGGCGCGGCCGGGGCCGGCGCCGGTGTGGCCGGCGGTTGGGGCGGCGGCGCCGTTGAGGAGCTGCCACTCTGCACGTTGGAGAAGTTCGGTTTCGGTTTGTCGTCCGCCATTCAGAACCCCCTGCCACCGGTGCTGCCACCGCCGCTGCCGCTCAGCGTCTGCTGCGCGAGCTCATCGAGCAGTCCCATGACGTCCTCCTTTGGCTGGAAAGACAGTAGCTGGAATGTCGAAGCGTGGAAGACCATGCGCCCGGCATTGCGCACCTGTCAATCGTCGGGCCAGTCGCGCGGCACCCGGAGCGCCCACCGCGGCGGGCGGCGTTCGAGGAACGACATGACGCCCTCCAGCGCGTCGGGGCGGCCCATCACCACGTGGTGCAGGGCGGTCTCGCGCGCGCCGACCTCGTCGCGGCTGAGCCCGCGGCTCTCCCACAGCAGCTGCTTGGAGAGCGCCACCGACAGTGGCGCACACTGCGTGGCGATCTCGCGTGCCATCGCCTGTGCGGCGGCCAGCACATCGGCGGCGGGCAGGGCGCGGCTGACCAGGCCGATGGCTGCCGCTTCCTCGCCGCCGACGTGGCGACCGGTGAGGAAGAGCTCGGCGGTGCGGGCGAAGCCGATGGCGCGCGGCACGGTCCAGTGCGCGTGTGCATCCGGCACGACGCCGCGCCGCACGTGCGCGAAGGCGAGCTTCGCCTCGCGCGCCACCAGGCGGATGTCGCATTGCATGGCGATGGTCAGGCCGATGCCCACCGCGTGGCCATTGATCGCGGCGATCACCGGCTTGCGCACCCGCCAGGCGGGGAAGGCGATCGGATCGGCGCTGAACTCGGGCTCGTCGCGCTGCGCGAAGGTCGCGGCGCCGGCGGCCATATCGGCGCCGACGCAGAAGGCCGCGCCGGCGCCGGTCAGCACCACGGCGCGGACGTCGTCGCGCTGGTCACAGTCGCGGTAGGCCGCGGCGAGCGAGGTGGCCATGGCGCCGGAGAAGGCGTTGCGCTGCTCGGCGCGGTTGAGGGTGAGGGTGACGACACCATCGTCAGCGTCGAACAGCAGGTCGGGGTAGGTCGGCATGGGTTCCTCCGGCGTCCTTGCTGCGCCACCGCGTCGCCGCGGTCAATCGGGCCGGGCGCGGGCTGCGCCGTTGGTCCTGGCCGGCCGGCGGTGTATGAAGCCGGCGGGCGACATGGTGAACGGATCGACTCGACCTCAACGAGGTGGCCGCTGGGCGCTGCTGTGGCTGGGGGCAGCCCTGGCCCTGGTCGGCGCCGGCTGCGGCGTCCCGGTGCGGGTGTCGCATGCCGACCCACGCACGGTGCACAAGGAGCTGACCGGCAACGTGCTGTCGAGCGGCGACCCGAGCAGCGCCACGCTCAACGTCCTCTATCACTGGGATCTCTACGACGAGTTCGACGACGACCCGAAAGCCGCGCTGGCGCAGCTGTACCAGGTGGTCATCGACGGACGCGGCACGCCGAACGACCTGTTCGCGCTGGCCGAGCTGTCGTTCCTCTACGCCGAGCAGAGCGGCGAGCGGTCCTACTATCTGGCCGCCGCGGTGGAAGCCTGGGCCTACGTCTTTCCGCACGGCGCCGCCGAGCCGCCGAGCCTCTATGATCCGCGCGCGCGCGTCGCCTGCGACCTCTACAACCGCGCGCTGACGCGCGCCTTCGATCGCGACGAGGACAACGAGGTCGAGCTGCGCGCCGGAAGCTACCTGCTGCCGTTCGGGACCGTCGAGGTCACCTTCGACCCGACCAGCCTGCAGTGGGGCGATCGCCAACTGGTGGACCTCACGCCGGTGGCGGAGTTGGAGGTGCACGGCCTGCGCCAGCGCTACCGCTGGCCGGGGATCGGCGCCCCGCTGGCCGCGAGCACCGAGCCGCTCGATCCGAACAAGTTCAACAGCCTGATCTCCGACGAGGCCAAGGTGCCGCTCACCGCGGTGCTGCGCATGCCCGATGCGCGGCGCGATCTCGACACCGGCAGCGTGCATGGGACGCTCGAGGTCTACGCGGCGAACAACGCCAGCGCCATCGACATCGACGGCCAGTTGGTGCCGCTCGAGGTCGAAACCACCTCGGCGCTGGCCTATTCGCTGGCCGAGTCGCGCATGTGGGACTGGGAGATCCAGGGCTTCCTGTTCGGCGACCTGCTGGCCAAGGAGCCGAGCAAGCTCAACTCGTACGAGCCGTACCGCAAAGGTCGCTTCCCGGTCGTGCTGGTGCACGGCACCGCGTCGAGCCCCGGCCGCTGGGCGGAGATGGTCAACGACCTGTCGAACGACTCGCGCATCCGCGAGTGCTTCCAGTTCTGGTACTTTTTCTACGACACCGGCAACCCGATCGCGTACTCGGCCGCGACGCTGCGCGAATCGCTGCGCGCCGCGGTGGAGACCCTCGATCCGGGCGGCACCGATCCGACCCTGCGCGACATGGTGGTGGTCGGCCACAGCCAGGGCGGCCTGCTGACCAAGATGACCGTCGTCGACACCGGCACCCAGATGTACGACCAGATCTTCACCAAGCCGGTGGACGAGCTGATCGTCAGCGACAAGACGCGCACCTTCCTGAAAAAGGTGCTGTTCGTCACCCCGCTGCCGTTCGTCGGCCGGGTGATCTTCGTCGCCACGCCGCACCACGGCAGCTACGTCGCCGGCAGCTGGATCGCGCAGTACGTCGCCAGCTTCGCCAGCCTGCCGCAGGACCTGATGACCACCACCGGCGAGCTGATCACCGGTAACCCGGGCGCGGTGATGTTCACCTCGGTCAACGACATCCAGGGCAGCGTGCGCAACATGACGCCCGGCAACCGCTTCGTGCAGTCGCTGGCGGCCCTGCCGATGGACCCTGCGGTGACGGCGCACTCGATCATCGCCGTGGACGGCGAGGGCCCGCCGGAGGGTCTCGACGACGGCGTGGTCGAGTACCAGAGCGCCCACATCGACGGGGTCGAGTCGGAGCTGGTGGTGCGCTCGACCCACTCCGTGCAGGGCAACCCGCACGCCATCGAGGAAGTGCGCCGCATCCTGCTCGAGCACGCCGAGGATGCGCGCCGGCGGGGTATCGCGTGCGGTGATCTGCCGAATACGACCGAGCAGGGCGGCGGGACGCCTTGAGCGGAGCGGATCGCATGCCGCCCATCGCTCGTCACCTGCTCGCCACGCCCTTCGTTCGTCCGGCGAGAGGCGATTTGCGATAGGGCGAGGCCTGCGACGTGGACCTCATCGCGGCAGGACGACGAGTGGAATGGCGCCAGGTGCGCCGCTGGGCGCAGCCCCTCGCCGCGTGCGGGCTGGCGTTGTGGGTGGCGCAGGTGACGTGGACGCGCGGCCACCAGGCGCAGTTCGACGACTACATCGCCGTGCAGACGCACAACGAGATTCGCGCCTGGGTGGCGGGGACGCACGTGCCGCAGGGGCCGGCGGAATTCTGGCCGCCGACCGAATCGCGCTGCGGGATCTTTCATTGGACCCACCATCCGTTGCTGAACTCCTACCTCGCGGTGCTGGCGCTGAAGGCCGGGGCGTCGAGCCCGGCGGTCGTCCCGGTCGGCGGGGCGGCACTGGTCACCGGCATCCTGGTCGGCGTGCTCGCCTGGCGGCGGGTGACGACGGCGCTGCCGCTGGCCCTGCTCCTCGTCGCGGCCTGCTGGTGGGCGCCCGGCTACGGCGCGTGGCTGGCCTTCCCGATCGAGCACAGCTGGGCGATGACCTGCGCGTTCGCGTTGGTGCTCGCGGCGGTGTGCGTGCGTCGCGCCTGGGCGGTCGCCCTGACGGCGGGCATTACGGCGTGCTTCTCGACCGACTTGGTGTTCATCCACGCCGCCGTGGTCGCCGGCGCGTGTATCGCCGCGTATGGCGTGACGTGGCACACGGTGCGCGTCGGGGCGTGGGCGATCGCCGCCTACAGCGTCGCGTTCGCCCTGCATATCGTGCAGGTCGCGTGTCACTGGCAGTGGGATTGGGCCTACACGTGGGCCGATATGTTCACCGGCCTGCCGGGCTCGACCAGCGTGTTCACCCGCGTCGGCGCGGGCGGACTGCACGAACGCGTCGCGCTCGCCGCCCAGTGGCTGCCGGACTATTCACGCGCGGTCCTCACCGACGCGCGCTGGGCCGAGCAGTGGTTCTGGTGGGCGGCGATGGCTGCGCTGCTCTGCTCCCGTCCGAGCGCACGCGGGCTGACGGCCACCGCCGTGTTCGTGGTCGGCGTCGCGGCATGGTTCTTCCTGGTGCCGGGTCTCATCATGCACCACCTGCACTACCTGCCGCGCTACCTGCTGTTGGTGCCGTTGATCGCCTGCGCGCTGTGCGCGGCGGCCGAGCGCCGGGCGACGTGGGAGTGAAAGGGCCCGGCGCGCCCGCCCCGCCC
>JBOHWA010000739.1:0-2819 GCA_050735855.1 Binatia bacterium | reverse complement strand
CGACGACGCCCTTGACGATGACGTCGCAGTCACCGGCCGCGGCGCGCGCCACCAGCACGCTGATGCGCGGATCGACGATGGCGCCATTGCTCCCGGTGCGCGTGATCTGCTGCCCGACAGCCGGCTTCAGATTGGTCTCGAAGGCGAGCATGAACGCCTCGACGTCGCGGCGCTGCGTGTCGTTCTGGAAGCCGACGCTCGAGCCGCCGACGCTGGTGTTGCTGAACACGTTGGCGTTGAAGAAGCGGAACAGGGTGTCGACCGAGCCGTCGTGCAGGATGCCGAAGCCGCGGATCTGCGGGCCCTGGAAGGGCTGGCTGAGCGCCTTGACGCCGGCCACGTCGAGCACGCCGAACATGCCGACCTTCTGGTAGACGTTGCGCAGGTGCGGGATCTTGATGATCTGCTGCTCGTTCTCGAAGCTCGCCTGCCCGTCGGTGCCGAAGTGACCGAGCTCCGGCTGCAGGCGGTGGCAGCCCTCGCAGGTGAAACCGAGCGGTTGTCCGAAAATCGTGCCGGCGATGCCGTCGGAGAGGCGCGGACCGACAAAGAAGTTGCGCCCGTTCTGTTGCGAGGTCGTCAGCGTCCCATCGATGGCGCGATTGGGATTGGGCGGCAGGCTGATCGCCAGGGCGAAATCGGTGAAGGCCTGCATGTCGGCCGGATCGAGCTCGGCGTCGCGGCCGACCAGGCCGACGAAGGCGGGGTTGAAGTTGTTGAACGAGATCTGCTCGTCAAACGCCGAGGCCGGCGTGCCCGGCGGGTTGGCGCGGTCGCCGCGCCAATGCATCGCCCCGCTGCCCTCCATGCCACGCAGGGTCTGCGTCGTCATCGGGCCCTTCATCGGATGGTGATCGTTGACCACGCCGGTGCCGTTGATCGGCGCCGGCAGCGGGAACAGGCCGGAGCCGACGGCGATCGCCAGCTTGATCGGCAGCGGGTTGGTCTTGACGTCGTCGTCGGGGTTGCCGAGATCCCAGGCGAGGTCGTCCATGTCGCCGAAGATATGGCAGCTCGAGCACGATGCCTCGCCGTTGCTCGAGGTGAAATGCGCGTCGTAGAGGAACGGCCGCCCGTCGACCACCGCCGGCGGCTCGGGGTTGTGCAACGCGGCGCGCTGCAGCTCGGTGCGGGTGGTCAGGTCGACGACCGACACGGTGTCGTCGAAGCGGGTCAGCACGTACAGGCGCGGCCGCGCCGGATCGAGCACGAGGCCGCTCGGACCGCCGCCGGAGAGGGCGATGTACTGCGCGCTCGCCGTGGTGGGATCGAACGTGCCGGCCTCGAGCGCCGCGGTCTCGATGACGCCGATCTTGGCCGAGCCGAAGGCGGCGACGTAGAGCGTCGCGCCGTCGGCCGACACGGCGAGGTCGGTCGGTGTCGCCAGGCTGTCGTCCTTGACGCCGCCCGGTGCCGGCAACTGGCCGTAGTCGATGTGCGGGTTCAGGTGGCGCGGCGCGACCCCACCCGACGAGATCGCGGTGATGCGCGAGCGCGCCAGGTCGCCCTGGACGGTGCTGCCGCCGAAGAGGCCGGGGCCCTCGAAGCGGATTTCGTTGTTGGCCTCGGTGTTCGAGACGTAGACGACGCCGCTCACCGGGTTGACGGCCATGTTGAAGAGCGTGGTGCCGACGCCGGCGAAGACGCCGGTCTGCGCCAGGGTGGTGGCGTCGATGGCGAAGACGTCCTGGTCGGGCAGATCGAAGCGCACCGCCGCGCTGAAGTTGCGGCCGAGCATATCGTGCCACTGCCCGGACATCGGATCCTTGCGCACGATCAGGGCCGTCTCCGGCGCGTTTTCGCCGTTGTGGTCGGTGCTCGGCGGCGGCAGTCCACCGGGGATCGTCTGGCCCTGGATCGTGCAGGGGGCGGCCAGATCGAAGCCGTTGCACACCGCCCCTTCGCTCAGCACCGTGCTCTGGTTGCCTGACTTGAAGATGGCGGCGTACACGGTCGACCCGTCGGGGCTGACGGTCAGCGCGCGCGGCGTGTCGCCGAAGAGGGTCACGATGCGCAGGGGCGTGCCGCCCACGGTGCTGCCCAGGCTGGCGGCGTCGAAGACCCAGACGTCGGCGCGGCCCACGCCCGGGGTGATGAACTGCGGATCGCCCGCGCCGGGCACGGCGGCGATCGATGGGGCGATGCGCTGCTGGCCGCGGTGTGCCGTGGTGATGAAGGCGCGCTCGCCGCCGGGGCCGGCGAAGACGATGTCGCGCGGCTCGTCGCCGACCAGCAGGGTGCGCACGACGCGTGGCGGATCGGCGTCGACGTCGACAATGCTGATGCTGTCGGAGAGGTGGTTGACCACCCACACTTCGCCGTTGTCGCGCGCCGCCACCGACACCGGCTCGAGGCCGACCGGCACCGACCCGACGTGGGTCAGCCCCGCCGCGCCGACATCGAACAGCTCCAACCGGTCGTCGGGCGTGTTGACGGCGAACAACCGGGTGCCGTCCGGCGACAGCGCCAGCGGCCGCACCTGGCCGCTCTCGAAGGTGACGAAGGACGCCGCCTGCAGCGGCGCGGCAGCGAAGAGCACAGCGATGGCCAGCAGGCCTCGAATCTTCATCGGATCGGTTCCCCCCAAAAGCGCAGAATGCCCAGAGACAGATGTACTCTACCGCCCTCGGTGTGGCCATCGTTCGGCAAAACTGCTGATCGGTCGTCTGGCTGTGTCGAGCGGTGGGTTGGCTGGCGTGCTCCTGGGGAGGGGGGCGCACGCTTGCAAAGCGTCGGTAGTGGCTCAGGTCAGCCTCGCCGTAAGTCACGCTGCCGGCCAGTGGGGCAGCTTGGTGGAGGGCGCCGGTCCCTCGGCGCCG
>JBOHWA010000738.1:0-6582 GCA_050735855.1 Binatia bacterium | reverse complement strand
GACCACCACGGCTTTCGCATCACGCTGCTCGAGTCCGACGACGCCAAGCGCGCCTGGATTCTGCGCACGCTGCGCGCGTCGATCGATGCCTACGTCGTGCCGCGGGCGGTGCGCACCGGGACGGGCTGAGCCCGGCGGCCGCTGCTGGCGCTAGGCGCGGCGCCGGCGCGGCGGCGCCCAGCCGCGAGGGCTGAAGATCGAGGCCGGTACGACCGGCACGCGCCCGGACCTGGGCAGCACGATGCGCATCGGCGTGGCGTCGAGGATGTCGCGCCGCACGTCGATCCCCGGCATGACGCGCGCCAGCTCCATGCCGCGCGCGGTGAGGCGGAAGAGGCCGACGTGGGTGGCGTAGAAGACGCGCTTGCGGGCGGCGAGCGCGCGGCGGCCGTTGAAGGTGACCTGGTCGACGCGCTCGACGAACTTGGGCCGGCCGCGCTCGACGATGCGCAGCGTCCCCTGGTCGACGGCGTACTGGCCGTGCACCGCCCAGGCCGAGACGAAGACGATGGTGCGCGCCGCGGCGGTGAGATCGATGAAGCCGCCCGGGCCGACGAACTGGCGCACGTCCGCCCCGCGCTGCGAGACGTTGACGTTGCCCTGGCTGTCGGCCTGCAGGACGCCGAGACATGCCGCGTCGAGGCGCGCCTCGCAGAGGGCGAAGATCTCGGCTGACGAGCGGATCTCCTGCGGGCAGATGGCGGCGCCGAAATACAGGCCGGGGGCGGGGACGCCGCCGAGCACCCCGCTCTCGACCAGGAAGGTGACGTCGCCGAGGCGGCCGGCCTCGAACACCACCCGGCTGACCTCTTCGGGCATGCCGACGCCGATGTTGACGTAGCCGCCCTTGCGCACGTTGGCGAGCAGGGCCGCCGCCGCCAGCCGCGCCACCGCTTCGTCCGCCGGCGTGCGCTGCGCCGTGACGCCGGCCAACCGATTGACGAACTGCACGCGCTCGAGGCCCTCGGCGATCGTCGCGCGGCTGCCCGTGGTGAGCTCGGGCCAGTGGTCGCGGTGGAAGACGCCGCCGGTCTGCTCGGTGTCGGGGTAGTACACCACGGCATCGACCATGTCGGCGGGCAGCAGCACCCGGTCGGAGCCCGGTTCGACGATCATGCCGACGTTGGCGATCACGCGCCCGCCGTTGCGCTTCGCCGCGCGCGCGATCTCGCAGGTCTCGCCGAGCATGGCGCAGTGCGTGGCGTAGAGGTTGCCGTGGCAGTCGGCGGCCGGCACATTGAAGAGCGCCACGTCGATGGCGGGCACGCGATAGCGCAAGCGCTTGCCGGAGACCGTCACCAGCGGCGTGCGCGCCGGACCGGCCACCGTCGAGCCGGGTCCGACGCGCGGATCGATGAACGTCCCGACGCCGGTATCGCTGAGGCGCGCCCGCCGGCCGTGTCCGTGCCCGTCGATCAGCAGCGCCAGGGTGCCCTGCGGGATGCAGTCGAGCGCGCAGTGGCCCTTGGCCGCCAGTTCGAGCATCGCCCGATACGTTTCGAAGTGACCGGCGATGAGGCGCGTGCAGAGCCCGCGCTGGCCGAGCTCCTCGAGTGTGCCGGGGGCCCGCCCGCGCCCGCCCTGGCCGCCGAGGCTGATGAGGGTGAGGTCGGCGGGGTGGCCGCTCGCCTCGAACGCTTCGCGGATCGCCCAGTAGAGGATCGAGGCGCGCTGGTTGCCGCCCAGACCCGAGGTCGCGACGACATCGCCGTCGCGGATCAGCTGCACCGCGTCGCGCGCCGACATGAACTTCGGGTTGTCCGGCACCGGGCTCGGGCAGCCGGTGTCGTGCCGCACCCAACTGAGCCCCGAGCGCGCCAGCTGGGCCACGGTGCGCGCCTGCTCCCAGAGCTTCATCGTGCCGGTCGTCGGCGGAAGAACGCTGTGATCGCCGCGTGCGTCTGCGCCGGCCGTTCGAGCTGCGGGACGTGACCGCAATCGAGCTCGAGCTGGCTGGCGTTGGGCAGCGCGTCGCGCACGTGCGCGGCGAAGCCGATCGGCACCAGTTGGTCGCGCGTGCCCCAGACGAACAGCGCGGGTGTGGCGAGGCGGGCGAGGCGGGTCCAGAAGCCCTTCGCGCCGTGTGGCTCCTCGAGGTAGATCTGGCGCGCCGCGGCGTAGAAGGCGAAGCGGCCGCGCGGCGTCAGATAGGAGCGCAGGAACTCGTCGACGCCGGCCCGCACCCAGGTGTTGTCGACGCCGGGAATGGTCCGCTGCACCAGCGCCTCGACCGCCCAGCGCGGCGTCACCTGCAGCAGGCCGAGCTCCGGTCGCAGGAAGCGCACCAGCGGCGCCCACGGCCGGGCGCGGCGCCAGGCCAGCGATGGCGCCAGCAGGGCGAGGCGGCGCACGCGCTCGGGATGGCGCATGCCGAGCTCGAGGGCGACGCGCCCACCCATGCTGTTGCCGATCACGTGCGCGCGCTGGATGCCGAGCGCGTCCATCAGGTCCAACACGGCGCGGGCGAAGAACGGCGGGTGATAGGGCGCGTCGAGCGGCTTGTACGAGTCGCCGAAGCCCGGCAGGTCGAGAGCGATGGTGCGAAACGAGTCGGCGAGCGCGGCGACCGTGGGCAGGAACGAGCCCTTGGTGGCGCCGAGGCCGTGGATGAGGATGACCGGGTCGCCGGCGCCGGCGCCGAGCACCGACAGGGGGCCCGCTTTGGTGTCGACGCGCTGGAAGCGCAGGCGCTGCGGGCCGGTCATGCCGCTGGTGGCGGCGAGGAAGCCGACGCCGAGGTGCAGGTTGTGGCGGATGATCAGACGGCCCTCGCGATAGGCTGCCATACCGCCGCGCCCGTCGGCCGCGATCTGATCCCAGGTAGTGCCGTCGGCGGTGAGGGTGGCGCCGGCCGGCGCTCGGCGGTCCGCCGCCAGCACCTGCGGCCGCCCCGTCGGGGCGCCGACGTCCCATGCGCCCTGATCGGCGACGACCAGGCGGACGCGCTGCTCGGGCGACAGCTCGAAGGCGCTGGCGTCGAAGCGGCCGATCAACCGCTGCAGCGCGTCGGGCGGTCCCTCGCGCGGATCAGCCGGGCGGGCGCGGGTTGCCGATGCCGGGGGGACGCTCACGATCGCAGTCTACCGCAAAATCGGCCCCAATTTCGCCTGGCGTGGTGATCCGAAGCCTTCTTCGTCGCCGGGTTCTCGCAATTGCGAACGGGCGGCCGCACGATCGTGCAGCCACGGCCGTCTGGGCCGGTTGACATCCCGGCTGTGCTGCGCGACTGCACAGAGGAGACGGCGGCATGCTGAGGGTGACTCGATGAGCGAATACAGTGCGTGGTTTGAATGCGTCAACGGGTGCCCGACGCGCTTCAGCCTGTTCGAGATCATCTATCGCTGTCCGACCTGCGGCGACCTGCTCGACGTCGTGCACGACGTCGATGCGCTGCGCCGGCGCTCCGCCGCCTCCTGGATGCAGCTGTTCGACGGCCGCTACCGCAACAACGACTTCCCCTACGGCTCCGGGGTGTGGGGCAAGAAGGAGTGGGTGGTCCCGTTCCTGGAGAACGAGAACGTCGTCTCCACCTACGAGGGCGGCACCAACCTGCTGTGGGCCGAGCGCTACGGCCGCATGCTGGGGGTCGAGGACCTGTGGGTGAAGCAGTGCGGCAACTCGCACACCGGCTCGTTCAAGGACCTCGGCATGACCGTGCTGGTCTCGGTCGTCAAACAGATGATCGCCGACGGCCAGCAGATCGCCGCCATCGCCTGCGCCTCGACCGGTGACACCTCCGCGGCGCTGGCCAACTACTGCGCCGCCGCCGGGATTCCCGCCGTCGTCCTGTTGCCGCGCAACAAGGTCTCGCCGGCGCAGCTGGTGCAGCCGTTGGCCAACGGCGCCCTGGTGCTGAGCCTCGACACCGATTTCGACGGCTGCATGGCGCTGGTGCAGGAGATCACCAAGGAGCGCACGGTCTATCTCGCCAACTCGATGAACAGCCTGCGCATCGAGGGGCAGAAGACGGTCGCCATCGAGCTGGTGCAACAGTTCAAGTGGGAGATTCCCGACTGGGTGGTGATCCCGGGCGGCAACCTCGGCAACGTCAGCGCCCTCGGCAAGGGCTTCCTGATGCTGCGCGAGCTCGGGCTGATCCAGAAGCTGCCGCGCATCGCCGTGGCGCAGGCGGAGAACGCCAACCCGCTCTACCTCTCCTACCTGCAGCACTTCGAGAGCTTCGCGCCGGTGCAGGCGAAGAAGACGCTGGCCAGCGCCATCCAGATCGGCAATCCGGTCAGCTACAAGCGCGCCGTGCGGGCCCTGAAAGAGTTCGACGGCGTCGTCGAGCAGGCCAGCGAGGCCGAGCTGGCGGACGAGGCGGCGCTCGCCGACCGCACCGGCATGTTCAACTGCCCGCACACCGGCGTCGCGCTGGCCGTGTTCCGCAAGCTGGTGGCGCGCAAGCTCATCCGGCCGAAGCAGCGCGTGGTGGTGATCTCGACCGCGCACGGGCTCAAGTTCGCCGAGCAGAAAACCGACTATCACCTGGGCAAGATCGAAGGCGTCCACTCCAAGTACCCGAATCGGCCGGTCGAGGTCGCGGCGACGCTGCAGACCGTCACCGACGCGATCGCGCGCTATGCCGACAAGGTCCGACTGCTCGGGTCCTGACATGTCAGCCGACGCGCCCAAGGGCGGCGGCCCGAGCACCCGCGCCGTGCATGGCGGCGAGGCGCGCTCGAAGCTGGCCAACGCGGTGACCGAGCCGATCATCCAGACGGCGACCTACACGTTCGCCGACACCGCCGAGCTCGCCGACCACTTCGAGGGCCGCATCGAGCGCCAGGAGTACGGCCGCTACGGCAACCCGACGCAACGCGTCGCCGAGCGCAAGCTGGCGGCGCTCGAGGGCGCCGAGGACGGCCTGCTGCTGGCCAGCGGCATGGCCGCGATCACCACCACGCTGTTCGCCATCCTGTCGAAGGGCGCCCACGTCGTGGTCACCGACGACGCCTACCGCCGCACGCGCCAGTTCCTGCTGCAGGTGCTGCGCCGCTTCGGCGTCGACGTGTCGGTGGTGCCGGCCGGCGACTACGACCGCCTGGAGCAGGCGGTGCGCCAGACGACCCGGGTGATCTTCAGCGAATCGCCCACCAACCCGTACAATCGCATCCTCGACCTCGAGCGCGTCGCCGAGATCGGCCGCCGCCACCGGGTGAAGACGGTGATCGACTCGACCTTTGCCACGCCGATCAACCAGCGGCCGCTCGAGTTCGGTATCGACCTGGTCATCCACTCGGCGACCAAGTACCTCGGCGGCCACAACGACCTGCTCGCCGGCGCGGTGCTGGGCAGCGAGGGCCTGATCGCCGGCATTCGCGACATGCAGGGCATCACCGGCGCGGTGCCCGATCCGTTCGCCGCCTATCTCCTGATCCGCGGCATCAAGACGCTGGCGCTGCGCATCGCGCGGCAGAACGACAATGCGACGCGCATCGCCGCGTTCCTCGATGCCCACCCCAAGGTGGCCTGCGTGCACTATCCAAGTCTGCCGAGCCATCCCGAGCACGCCATCGCGGTGCGCCAGATGCAGGGCTTCGGCGGCGTCGTGTCGTTCGAGATCAACGGCGACATCGCCGCCGGCACCCGCCTGGTCGACGCCTGCCGCATCCCGCGCATCGCCCCGTCGCTCGGCGGGGTCGAGAGCCTGATCGAACAGCCGGCGCTGATGAGCTTCTACGAGCTCAGCACCGAGGAGCGCCTGCAGGTCGGCATCAAGGATTCGCTCATCCGCTACGCGGTCGGCATCGAGGACGCGGACGATCTCATCGCCGACCTGGCGCAGGCGCTCGACCGGGTCTGAGCGGCCGCCGCCTGTCCCGAGCCTGGACGCGCCGTGAAGCCGTCGGTGACGCTGGCCGAGGCCGTTACGCCGGATGGCGCGCGGCTGTCGCTGCACGCGCGCGACGGTCAGTATCAGCTGCGCCTCGGCGGGCACGGCCTGATGAGCACCAGCGCGGCGGGTTCCGAGACGCAGTTGGCGGATCTCGCCTGTGCGCCGCTGACGTCGCGCGGCGACGCGCGCGTGCTGATCGGCGGGCTGGGATTCGGCTTCACCCTGCGGCGCGTCCTCGAGCTGCTGCCGCATGGCGTGACCGTCCAGGTGGCCGAGCTGCTGCCGGCGATCGTGGCGTGGAACCGGCAGTATCTGCAGGCCGTCAACGGTGGTCTGGTCGACGACCCGCGCGTCGCCATTCTGATCGACGACGTCGCCGCCGTGCTGGCGCGCGCCGGCGCGGGCGTCTACGACGCGGTGTTGCTCGACGTCGACAATGGCCCGGCCGCGTTGGTCGCGGCCGACAATGCGCGCCTCTACAGCGGCGCGGGGCTGCGCCGATTGTGGCGGGCCCTGCGGCCCGGCGGCCGCGGCGTCATCTGGTCCGCCGCGCCGGATCGGGCGTTCCTCGCCCGCCTCGCCGCCGCGGGCTTCCGCGCCACCGCGGTCGACAGCAAGGCCTACGCGCTGGCCAAACGCGGCAACCGCACGCTGTTCGTCGCCGACCGCCGGGGGTGACCGCGCGTCGTTGGTGCCGCCCGAGCGCCCCGCCCCGCCCCCGGCGCCGAGGGACCGGCGCCCTC
>JBOHWA010000737.1:0-4284 GCA_050735855.1 Binatia bacterium | reverse complement strand
GAGCGCCAGCGCGCGGGCCAGCGCGGCGCGCTTCTTCATGCCGCCGGAGAGGGCCGAGATCATGAACGGCTCGAAGCCGTCGAGCTTGACCATGGCGAGCTTGAGCCGCACCAGGAGCGCGATGAGGTCGGGCGGCAGCGTCGTGTACTCCTCGAGCGGCAGGGCGACGTTCTGCGCCAGGGTCAGCGAGCCGAACAGCGCGCCGGCCTGGAAGGTGACGCCCAACTTGCGCTGGATGCGGCGCAGTTCCTCCTCGTCGGCCTGGGTCAGGTCGTCGCCTTCGATCAGCACGCGTCCGGCCGACGGCCGCAGCAGGCCGATCATGTGGCGCAGCAGCGTGGTCTTGCCGCAGCCCGAGCCGCCGACGATGACGAACACCTCGCCGCGCCGCACCGCGCAGCTGACGTCGTCGAGGATCGTGATGTCGCCGTAGCGCGCCACCAGGTGCTCGACCTGGATGACCGGCGCGGCGGCGGCCGGCGTCTCACCAGACATTGAACAGCACCGTGAAGAGCGCGTCGGCGACGATGATGGCGAAGATCGAGGCGACGATGGCGGAGGTGGTGATGCGGCCGACGCTCTCGGCGCTCTCGCGCGCTTCGAAACCGCGCATGCAGCCGATGCTGGCGATGAGGATGGCGAACACGAACGCCTTCATCAGACCCTGCGCGACATCCCAGAACGTCATGTACCACTTCATCTGGCGGAAGTAGACGACGGCGGGGATCTCGAGCGAGAAGGCGACCACCAGGCCGCCGAGGATGCCGACCAGGTCGGCGAACAGGGTGAGCAGCGGCAGCATGGTGATCAGCGCCAGCACCTTGGGCGTGACCAGGAAGCGCGTGCGGTCGAGCCCCATCGCTTCCAGTGCGTCGACTTCCTCCGAGACCTTCATCGTGCCGATCTCGGCGGCGAAGGCGGCGCCGGAGCGGCCGGCGGCGATGATGGCGGTCATCAGCGGGCCGAGCTCGCGGGTGATCGACAGGCCGACCAGGTTGGCGATGTAGATGTCGGCGCCGAACTGGCGCAGCTGGACGGCGGCCTGAAAGGCGGTGATCAGCCCCATCAGGAAGCTGATCAGGCAGACGATCGGCAAGGCGTCGTTGCCGCAGCGCTGCATGTACAGCCAGGTCTCGTGCCAGCGCACCTGCCGCGGGTGGCGCAGGGCGTCGCCGAGGCCGAGGACGATCTCTCCGGTGAAGGCGACGAAGGCGCGCCCGGCGGCGAACATCGCCAGGCCGCGTTCGCCGGCCTGCGCGAGGAGGGTCGGCGGCGGCGGCAGGGCGGGCAGCGGGCGCTCGACGGCCTCCGCGTCGACCAGGCTGAGGAAGCCGTCGATGTCGGGCGTCGAGGCGACGATGCGCAGGGGCACACCCGCGGCGGCGAGCTGTTGCCGCAGGCGGATCAACACCGCCCCGCCGCCGCTGTCGAAGTAGCCCACCCCGGCGAGGTCGAGGTGCACCTCGCGCGGTTGCGCCGGCAGCGCGGCCGCAATGTCGTTCAGCAGCCGCTGCGCATTGCCGATCGCCACCCGGCCGCGGATCGCGATGCGGGTCGAGCCGTCGCGCTCCTCGGCCGAGAGCGAGTAGTCCGCCGGCTGCGCCACGCGCGGGTCTTACCAGGTGCGCGCCGCTTGGTCACGGACGGCGGGGACGTCGCGCCGCTTCTTTTTCAACGCAGAGGGCGCAGAGGGCCGCAGAGAGGAAAACAACAAACGGGGCCAGGCACTGCCGCCGGCGTTGCAATCCTCTGCGATCCTCTGCGTCCTCTGCGCTTAAAAAAACGGTCGATCAATCCCCGGCGCGGACAGTGGTCACCGAGGTGCCGCCGCTCTTGACGCAGGTGATCGACTCGTCGGGCGTCGTCGTCGGGTAGTAGAAGGCGAAGAAGTTGCAGTGCTCGTTGATGTCGGTGAAGGGGCCGAACTTGTACTCGATGTCGTTCGGATTCTCCCAGAAGCACTCCCACTGCAGGCCCTGGCCCTCGGCGAAGTCGAGCGGCGGCGAGTGCACGAGGAACAGCGGGTCGGCGTAGCCCTCGTGGTGATAGATCTCCTCGCCTTGGCTGCCGTCCCAGCGGAAGGTGGAGAAGCGCTTGCCGCGGAAGTGGTAGTGGCCGGTCTCGGCGAAGACGGTGATCGGCTTGGGGAAGACGCACTCGGCGGCGAGGGTGGTGTTGGTGAGCGGCGGTACGACGACGTCCTTGTCCTGTCCGAACACGGAGCCGGCGTAGGCCGTGATCGAGCCCGGATCGGCGTCGTGCAGGTTCATGACCACTTTGCCCTCGCCCTCGGTCTCGAGTGAGCCGACGTTGACGAAGTGCGTCTGCACCAGCAGCTGCTCGCCGGCCTTGAGGTGGAAGGCGACGCCCTCGGGCAGCTCCCAGTCGGTCTTGCGCACCTGCGACGCGATGACCAGCGACCACACGTCGAAGTCGACGGCCATGTTGCAGACCTCGAATCCGTCGGGTCTGTCGGTGGCGCTGTCGTAGGCACGGTACAGGTGGATGTGGTGGCTACCGCCGCTGACGTTGAGCTGGATGCGGTTGATGTCGATGTCACCGTCGGCCGGCATCTTCAGGTAGTGGCAGAGCGTCTCTTCCTTGCCCCGCTCCACCGGCCGCGCGGTGACCTTGAGCTGGATGCCGCGCGGCGGCGGGGGCAGATCGATCACGGTCGGATCGTCGACGGAGCCGCCGAGGGCACGGCCGTCGTCACCCGGCACGACGCCGGTCGAGGGCGCGCCGGCGGTGACCCACGCCTCCAGCACCTCGATCGTCTCGGGGTCGAGCGGCGCGGCGTTGTACGGCATCGGCAGGCCCTCGCCCGCCGCCAGGTTGTTGGTCAGCTTGGCGAGCAGGAAGGAGTGGGCGATGTCGCCCGGCGCGACACGCGACATGCCATGATTCACTGCCGCCGGATTGCTCGGCGGCTGGTCCATCAGCGCGTCCCAGGAGTGCCCGGCCTCGAGGACGAGGCCGCCGGCCTGCCCGACGCTGCTGTGGCAGGAGTCGGACGAGCAGCTGACGTCGAAGACCTCGGTCTGGATGCGCTCGAACGTCGCCGTCTGCGGCGGGGGCGCGCCGCCGCTGCCGCCACAGGCGGCGAGCAGGCCGGACAGCGCCAGGCTGAGCGCCACGCGGCGCTGCGGGAAGCGGACGAGATAGCCTGCGGGTTGAAAGTGCAGCACGCCTGCTTTTACCAACCTCCGGAATCGCGGGCAATGCGAGAATCTGAATCGAACCGCTCGCTTTCCGGCATCTCCGCCTGGGTCGCGACCGGTCAAGGCGAGCACCCCCGGGAGGGCGCCGCCTGTCGGCGTGCGTCGACCAGCTCAGCCCCGCCGGCCATGCTTCCGTTCGCCCTGAGCCTGTCGAAGGGGCCCTCCCGGGCGGTTGGTTGCACCAGGCGGGTGCATTCGCCATCGTCGGGGCTCGGTGATTTCGCGGGTCGACAGGGGGGTGGCGCTGCTGGCGGCGCTGCTGTGCTGGTTGGCGGCGGCCGCGGCGCCGGCGCACAACACGCCGGTGCCGATCGAGCTCTGGGGCCCGTTTCTGCCCGGCACCCAGACCTGCCTGCGCCTGATCAGCCGCGCCGCGCACGACTGTTTCGATACGGTGTTGGGGATCGAGCAGCGTTGTCGGGACGCCGCGTTGCAGGGCGGCGGGTGCGACGCGGAGCAGCGCGCGGCCGAGATCGCCGAGGCCGACCGCGGCCTGCGAGCCACCCTCGCCGCCGCCTGCGCGCCGGGCCAGTTGACCGAGCTGAGCTACATCGGCTTCTTCGATGCGGCCACCGATCTGACCCGCGCCTGCAGTGGCGAGGCGCATGCCGCCGCGACCGCGCTGTACGCCCCCGCCCAGGCGGGCGGCCTGTCGCCGGCGGCGGCGCAGTGTCTGACGGCGAGCGCCGGCTACGGGCGCAAGATGATGCGCTTCGCGCTCGAGCGCGGTGCGCCGGTGATGGAGCGCATCGCCACCCGTCAGCTGAGCGGAGACGAGAAGAAGGCCTCGATCCTGCAGGTCGAGCGCGAGCTGAGCACCGCCCGCACGCGCTGGATCGACGGCCTGCTCGACCACTGCCCGCAGTTCGAGACGGTCTACGGCCGCAGCGCCGAGAGCCTCCTGCGCACGCTCAAGCAACGCACCGACTGCGTGCTGTCGCAGACCTATGTGCACTCCGCCATCGCCTGCATCGCGCGGCAGTGCGGCGACGGGATCCCGCAGGACCCCGAAGCCTGCGACGACGGCAACGGCGACGACGGCGACGCCTGCCGCAACGACTGC
>JBOHWA010000736.1:0-2147 GCA_050735855.1 Binatia bacterium | reverse complement strand
GGCGCGTGCCGGCCGAGGCGCGGAAGCTGGTGCTGGTCACCAGGCCGGGCTCGCCGACGACGACGCGCACGGTGTCGGCGGGAATCACCCAGACGCCGAACTGATCCTTGAGATGCAGATCGGGGCGCGCCGCTTCGAGCAGGGCGAGCAGTTGATAGGAGCAGTTCTCGTCGAAGAAGTAGTAGTCGAACTCGACGCCGCGCAGCTCCCAGAGATGGGCGACGAGCAGATCGACGTCGGCCTGCGACAGCGCCAGCTGGTACTCCCAGATGTCGCGCCGCTCCCAGTCGCCGTACACTCTGACGATCTCGTAGTACGGCTGGATGGTGAAGCGTCCCGGGTAGAAGCCGAGCATCCCCTTGAAGGCGAAGGCGATGCCGCCGTCGGACCCGGTGTCGGCGGAAAAGTTGGTGCCGTAGGCCAGCAGGTCCTGGCGCGCCCCCGGCGGGCCGGTGTCGAGGCGCAGCAGCGTATGGCCGAACATCGACGACGGGTTGTTCATGTAGGCTTCGGGGAAGATGAGCGTCACGCCGGTCGCGCCAAGGCCGGTGCGCCACTGGTCGAACTCGACGCACGCCTGCGGCGGCAGGCGCAGCGGATCGAATTGCAGGCGGCGGGCGAGCCACTCGTAGCGGGCGCGCAGCGCGCACTGCGGCGGTTCGCCGTCCTTCATCTGCGCGTCGGCGGCGAAGAAGACGCGCAGCGTCGCCTCGAGCTCCGCCTGCGGATCGGTGGCGCCGTCGGGCGCCTGGAAGAACCAGGCGCTGTCGACCGCGCTGCGCACGCCGCCCAGACGGCGCGGCTGGTAGTGCACCAGCGCCAGCCACTGCGGATCGGCGGCCAGGCGCTGGGCGCGCGCCGCGGCGATCAGGGTGTCGGCGTAGGTCGGGTCGGCGGCGGCGGCGAGTGCCGGGCGACCGGCGAGGAGCAGCACGCCGCTGCAGAGCAGCAGCGCGAGCGGGCCGTGGGCGACCGTCTGGCGGATGCCCACGGCCCGCGCGTGATCAGGAGGTGTACTTCGAGAGTTGCTGATCGGCCGACATCAGGTCGACCAGCGAGGAGAGCATCGTGCCGGCCGTCACCTGACCGGAGGGGAAGATGACATCGAAGTTCGACTTCGTGAGCTGGAAGAACGCCGGCTTGTCGGCGTCCTCGACGCCCAGGAGCACCGCCAGCGTGTCGAGCGACTCACCCTGGCCAGCGGCCATGTCGCTCGCCAGCTTGTCGATGTTGGCGCCGGCGTACATGTTGAGCTGCGCGTCGGCCTTGATCACGCCACCGCGCGAGCAGCCGATGGTACCGGAGCTGATGCCGAACGTCTGGTTGCCGAAGGAGCCGTTGGTAGTTCCGGCGATCACTTTGTAGAGCACGCCGGACTGGCCCTTGAAGGCCTGCGTGCCCCAACCGCAACCGATGTCGGGATCCCCCGCCCACGCCGCACTGCTGCTCAACACCACCGCCGTCGCTGCCAGTAGGACCGTCTTCCTCATGTGCACCTCCCAGCTAGAAGTTTAGGATGCGGCCAGTATTGCCCAGTCGGGCTGGTTGTCAACGCAACGGCGTGGAGATGACGGGGGCGGCGGGCAGCGGCACGGCGTGGACGCTGCCGCGCGGCGGTGGCGGGCACGTGCGACGCGCCGTCGACTGGGGAACGCTGGTACGCTTCTTGGTGTCGAACTGGTCTCCGACTCGACGTGAGGAGACGCATCATGGCACCCCACACATCGCCCGCTGCGCCGCATCGCCACTGGCGCGCGTTGCTCGCGCTGGCGCTCCTGCTCGGCTGTGCCAATGCCCCGGCGGGCGCGAGCGAACAGGTCTACATCTGGCGCGACGCGAGCGGCCAGCTGCGCTTCGACGCGGTGCAGGCCGCCGACGCGCACCGCCCGCCGGCCGTCGAGGCGCGCGCCGTGCAACTCGACGACAGCGAGCGCGCGCCGATCGTCCTGACCGGATCCACCCAACCAGGTCGCTGACTCAGCACGCCCCTGGAGGGCGCCGGGCTCTCGGCGCCGGGGGATGATGGGCGGGGTGCCGATGGTCCGCACGCCTTTGGAGGGCGGCCGGTCCCTCGGCGCCGGGGGCTGGTGGGCGGGGTGCCGATGGTCCGCACGCCCCTGGAGGGCGCCGGTCCCTCGGCGCCGGGG
>JBOHWA010000735.1:0-1955 GCA_050735855.1 Binatia bacterium | reverse complement strand
GGGCTGCTGCACGCCGCCGACGCGCGGCCGCCGGCGCACGGCGCGCTGCTGGCGCGCACCCAGGAGCGCGGCAGCGAGATCCGCAACGAACTCCTGTTCTTCGAGCTCGAATGGCTGGCGCTCGACGAAGCCGTCGCGGCGCCGATCATCGCCGCGCCGGCCTGCGCCTACTACCGGCATCACCTCGCGGCGGCGCGCCGCTATCGGCCGCACATGCTCAGCGAGCCCGAGGAGCGGCTGCTCGAGGAGACTGCCAACACCGGGCGGCGGGCGTTCTCGCGCCTGTTCGACGAGGTGCTGTCGGCGCTCACCTTCGCGGTCGAGGTCGACGGCAAGCCACAGACGCTGAACGAGAGCGGTGTCCTCGCCCTGTTGCACGACGGCCGGCGAGCCGTGCGGCTCAACGCCGCGCAGGCGCTGACCGCGACGCTGCGGCAGCAGTCGCTGCTGCTCACGTACACGTTCAACATCATCGCCCAGGACCACGCGCTGAGCGATCGCCTGCGCCGCTATCCCGACCCGATGTCGGCGCGCCACCTGGCCAACGAGATCGACGGCGCGACGGTCGGCGCGCTGATGACCGCGTGCGAGCAGAACAGCGACATCGTCGCCGACTACTACCGGCTCAAGCGCCGCCTGCTCGGCCTCGACGTGCTGTACGACTACGACCGCTACGCGCCGCTCGACGCCGAGGCGCCGGTGGTGCCGTGGCCGGCGGCGCGCGACCTGGTGCTCGAGGCCTACGGCGACTTCGCGCCGCCGATGCGCGAGATCGCGGCGCGCTTCTTCGATGGGCGCTGGATCGACGCCGACGTGCGCGACGGCAAGCGCGGCGGTGCCTTCAGCTCGAGCGCCGTGCCGAGCGCCCATCCCTACGTCCTGCTCAGCTACCTCGGCCATCCGCGCGACGTGATGACGCTGGCGCACGAGCTGGGCCACGGCGTGCACCAGTACCTGGCGCGCGACCGCGGCCACCTGCAGGCCGACACGGCGCTGACCATGGCCGAGACGGCCAGCGTCTTCGGCGAGATGCTGGTCTTCGAACGGCTGCGCCGCGAGGAGCACTCGCCGCGCGCGCGCCTGGCGCTGCTCTGCTCGTTCATCGAGGACGCGTTCGGCACCGTGTTCCGCCAGATCGCGCTGACCCGCTTCGAGCAGCGGCTGCACGCCGCCCGGCGCCGCGACGGCGAGCTGTCGAGCGAGCAGCTCGGCACCATCTGGTTGGACGTCAACGCGGCGTTGTACGGCGATTCGGTCACCCTGACCGACGACTATCGCTGGTGGTGGGCCTATATCCCGCACTTCATCCATTCGCCCTTCTATTGCTATGCCTACGGCTTCGGCGAGCTGCTGGTGCTGGCGCTGTACGAGCTCTATCGCGAGCGCGGCGATGCCTTCGTGCCGCAGTACCTCGACCTGCTCGCCGCCGGCGGCAGCGAGGCGCCGGCGGCCCTGCTTGCCCGCCTCGGCCTCGACGTGCGCGACCCCGCCTTCTGGCAGCGCGGCCTGGGTGTCCTCCGCCGGCTGGTCGACGAGGCGAAGGACCTGGCCGGCTGAGGAGCATACCGGCGACCTCGCCGGACGCCGAGGACGTTTGAATCGCTACGGCGAACGCGGTACGTAGACGCGCGTTTTACAGGCCACGAAGGGGGATTCTGAGCCATGGCGACGATGATCACCTCCGAGTGCATCAACTGCGGTGCGTGCGAGCCGGAGTGCCCGAACACGGCCATCTACCAGGGCGGTGTCGAGTGGGAGATGAACGGCGTCAAGCACGCGGCGCTGGTCAACGACGTCTTCTACATCGTGCCGGAGAAGTGCACGGAGTGCGTCGGCTTCTACGACCAGGAGGCGTGTGCCGCGGTCTGCCCGGTCGACGTGTGCATCCCCAATCCCGACATCCCCGAGACCGAGGCGGTGCTGCTCGAGCGCGCCAAGGAGCTGCATCCGGAGGT
>JBOHWA010000734.1:0-2533 GCA_050735855.1 Binatia bacterium | reverse complement strand
CTGCTGCAGCGCGGTGAGCGGCCACGCGGCGGCGTGCGCGTCGAGGGCGACGTCATCGACCCCCGTGCCGCGGCCGCGCAGCGCCACCGTCTGCCCGCCGCTGTTGCGCAGCTCGGCGTCGAGCTGCCAGCGCGGCCAGGTGACGTCGCCCGACAGCGAGGCGCGCTCGATCCACTGGCGGGTCAGCCAGAAGCGCTCCATCGTCGCGCTACCGGCTATCTGGACGCGCGGCCAGGCGCCGCGGCCGCTCACCTGGCCGGCGAGCGTGCCGCGCCCGATCGGCGGCACGCTGCCGGTCAGACCGTAGACCAGGCCGACGACGGCGTCGCCGGGGACGTCGACCGCGCGCACCTGCCAGTCGTTGTCGCCGCTCGCGTCGAGGGCGACCGTGCCGCTGAGCCCGATCGATCCGCGCCAGAGGTTGGCCGTGATCCCGGCGGTGCGAAACGCGGCGCGGTCGAGCGCGAAGCGTCCCTGCACGCGCTGCATGGCGACGCCGAACAGTGCCACGTCGCGCCCCTGCAGATCGCCGTCGAGGCGCGGCTCGGCGGTGCTCCCCCTCACCTCGGCCGAGGCCGCCAACGCCCCGCTCACATTCGGCAGGCTCTCGAGCGGCAGGAACGCGCCCAGCGCGGTCGGGTTGGTGACGGTCGCCGCGACGTTGCCGCTCAGCGCGCCGGCCGCGCCGATGGCGAGGCGGGCGCGCACGATGTTGGCGCCGCCGGCCCCGGCCGCCGCCTGGCTGGCGTCGACCTCGCCCTCGCCGGCGCCGTCCCGGTAGCTGCCCTGCCCGCGCCATTCGATCACGCCGTCGCTCGCCGTCGCGAGCAGGCGACCGCTGCCTTCGGCGCGCAGCGCCAACGGCTCGAGCGTGCCGGTCACTGTGGCCTGGCCGGCGGCGGTGAAGGGCTTGACCGCCTGCTCCGGCAGGTCGACCAGCTGCGCCACGTCGAGCTTGGTCCACTCGACGTTGGCGTCGAAGGCGAACGGCGCGTCCATGCTGAGCGCCCCGCTCGCCTCGGCGCTCGCACCGGCCTGCTCGAGCCGCGCCGCGCTCACCGCCAGGCGCTGCTCGTTCCAGTCGGCGGTGGCGACCACGTCGCCGATGCGCTCGCCGTCGAAGGTCAGGCCCGGGACACGGACCGTGCCGGCGAAGGCCGGGTCTTCCAGACGTCCGACCGCGGCGACATCGATCTCGGCCGTGCCGGCCAGGCGCTCGAACACGTCGCTGGCGAACGCCAGGCGCGGCAGCTCGATATGGCCGCGGATCGGCAGCCGGTCGCCCTGCGGCGCGCCGCTCGCCAGCGCGACCCCGTCGCCGCTGGCTTCGACCAACGTCAGCCGCCACCCGTCGGTGGTCTCGCCGCCGCGGCCGCGGGCGCGCGTCAGGGTCAGCGCCGCATCGCCGCGGGTCAACGACGCCTGCTCGACGTCGGCCGTGAAATGGAAGAGTCCGAGCGCGTCGACGGTGAACGACCCCGCAACGCTCGCCGCCTCGACGTCGAGCGGTTGCTCGAGCTCCACAATCCGGACCTTGGCTTGGTTGACGCGCGCGACGCGCAAACGGAACGCCGGCACCAGCGTCGGCGTCCCCGACGGTGTATCGTCCTCGAGCAGCTCGACCCAGCGCGGCACGTCGACGAACACGTCGTCGGCAGTCGCGACCGCCACCGGCCGCAACTGCCGCAGGCTGGTGCGCGGCAGCAGCCGCACGCTGAGCCGCGTGGCGCGCGCCAGTGCGCCGTCGGCGCCGAGCACGATGCCCTCCGCCTCGACCTGCGGCGGCGCGAGCGAAAAGCGCAGCGCGCCGATCGACACCGGGGCGTCGAGGCCCGCCGCCAACAGCGCCTCGATGCGCGGCCGCAGCCACTCGGTCGTGCGCTCGCGCAGCGGCCCCAGCACGATCAGGACCGCGCCCGCGAGCAACACGGCCACCGCCAGGAACATGCGCACGAGCAGTCGCAACCACTTCATCCCGGCACCGCGCCCAATATCGCCGCACGCTAGCCAATCAATGGGCGATGCGCGAGCCACGCCCGAATTGACCCCTGTCAGTTCGAAGCGCTATGGCCACCCCGTGGCGGCGCCAGCACGATCCTTCCAATTCCCCGGTCCGGTCACCACGCTGGCGATCGTCACCGTGCTGGTCTGGCTGACGGTGCTGCTCATCCCGGCGGGCCGCTATCAGACCGACGCCGACGGCTCGCCGATACCCGGCACCTTCGAGCAGATCTCCTCGCCGCTGTCGCTCATCGAGAAGGTTCAGCAGCTGATCCTGGCGCCCATCAACGGCGTCTACGGGCTGCGCAGCACCAGCACCGAAGTGGTCGACACCGAAACCATCGGCCGCATCTTCGGCCAGATCGGCGTCATCTGCTTCATCATGGCGATCGGCGCCTTCATCTCGGTCAGCTTCGCCACCCGCAGCCTCGAGGTCGCCGTCGCGGCGCTGGCCAACCGTTTGCGCGACAAGGGCTGGCTGCTGATCGCGTCGGTGATGGTGCTGTTCTCACTGCTCGGCTCGACCATGGGC
>JBOHWA010000733.1:0-3681 GCA_050735855.1 Binatia bacterium | reverse complement strand
CTACCGGGCTACGCCTCGGCTTGCGTTTCCAGCCCAGGCCGCTAGGCTCCGCGCGGTTTTCGGTTGGCCGTCACGGGAGGAGTGGTTCATGATGCGTCGCAGACTCCAACAGTTGGCTGTAGGGATCGCTGCAATCACGACTCCCTTGATCGCATTCGCTCAAGGCGGAGCCTCGGTCACCGTCGGGCCGCTCTCCGCAGGCGCACCCGCGCTCGGCTGGCCGGCGCTCGGCGCCTTGGCGATCGCGCTCGCGGTTGGCGCGGTGTTGACGCTCCGGCGGTCGCACCCGCCCGGTGCCCGCCTGCTCGGCGTCGTCGCATTGGTACTGACCGCCGCGGTCGGGCATGGCGCCGTCGCCACCGTGACCATCAGCGACGATGAGTGCCGCGAGGTCACCCAGGAGATCTACGCGGCGCACGGCGACACTGAACTGCAGAGCCAGTGTCCCAATCTGATTCGCATCATCGCCTTGGCACTCGACTGCAACCCCAGCGCCTGCGAGCCGCCAACCGAGTCTGCCACCGGGATCGGTTGCGAGGTCGGGCTGACCGTTCCCCCGGGCGGCTCGTGTGAGCTGCCGTCGTGCCCGTGCTGACGAACGTGGCGTTTCCTCGCTGTGTGAGGACTTAGCCTGTGAACTGACAAAAGATTTGCACCACAGAGGCACAGAGAGACACAGAGACGGCAGCGCAAGCCCGCGGCGATAAGCCTCGTACCCAAGTTCATCGACGGTGAGGTTCGGGTAAGGTGCGTAGGAGCGATCCCCGCCTTCTCTCTCCGTGTCTCTGGGCCTCTGTGGTGAAGAACGTTTGTCAGTTCAAAATTAGTCGACCGCACCTGGGCTGGCTGGCGGTCGCATGCGGGCTGCTGCCCGCGTTGGCCGCGGTGAGCGCGGCGGACAACCCGCCGCCGGCGGCGCCCCTGCCGACCTCCACCGCAGCATCGCAACTCGGCGCACCGGTGCTGCGCGCGGAAGCGATTGGGCCGACCCTGGTACGAGTAGTGGCGGAGACGCAACCGGCCGACCGCGTGTACAGCATCCGAGGGATGCGTACGGACGCGCAGGGGCGAACGAGCCCGTTCTCCCTCAATGGGCGCAGCGACGAGGACCACCATTGGCAAGCCACGGACAGCGCGGAGCCGGATACCACCTACCGATACCGCGCCTACGCCCAATCGGGGACAACCACGCTGCGTGACTCCGACAGCTCCAACGAGGTCTCCGTTCACACGCCGCCGGCGCCCGCCGATCCGCCGGCGGCACCGACCGGGCTGCGCGGCCACCCCGCCGGGCCGTTCCGCATCGAGCTTGAGTGGCGAGATCAGAGCGACAACGAGTACGGCTTCGAGATCCGCAAGCGCACGGGCGAGGAATGGGTGCGGGTGCTGCTGGTCGATCCCGGCGTCACCCGCGCCACCGTACACGGCCGGCCCCCTGACGCAGCGGCCACCTACCGGGTGCGCGCATTCAACGTCCGCGGCGCATCGGCCGACAGCAACGACGCCACCGTGCGCACACAACCGCTGTCCGACACGCCGCCGGCATCGCGCGGCAAGCCGCCGGCGACACCGGGTCCCTGTCGCGTCCGCGAGCAGGTGATCGCCGACATGCAGGCCGACGGGGATGGGGAAGTTGGCGCGAAGCCGGACGAGTATCCCCTCCGCATCGCCGATCTCGGCACCAGCCTCGGACTGCTCCTGCTCGCCCACCCGGTGACCTGCGGCAACGCCAACTGCAGCTGGCTGATCTTCGGCACCCACCAAGGCTGCTTCCGCCAGCTCGGCATGGCCGGCGGCGCCGGCCAGATGGTCGTCGGAACCACGCCAGCGGGCCTACCTGTGCTAGTGGATATCGGCCACGGTAGCGCCTCGTACTCCGGCGCCGTGCTCATGCAGCTCGTCGACGGGGGCTTCGTCGAGATCGACTCCTACGGACACTGCGCCGCGTCAGACACCGACCTCAGACAACTCACGCCGCCGTTTCAGGACTGCCAGGAAGACGACGATCTGTGGTGGTAGGCAAATCGGCGCAACGTTGACTCCCCGGCCATGACCGCCACGAGCGTGCCGTGGGCAGCACCAGGCGGCACAAGGCTCGCCTCCAGAGGTCCACCTGTGCTGTGATGCGCCTCATGTCAGAGCCCATCAAGTTCGAAATGTCCTTGGAAGACGTCATGTTGACGCAGCGCGCGATCCGTCGCCTCAAGCCCGATCCGGTCGACGACGCTTTGGTGCTGAAGCTCATCGAGCTGGCCCTCAAGGCCCCCACGGGCTCGAACGCGCAGAACTGGGAGTTCATCGTCGTGCGCGATCCGGTCGTGAAGGGGAAGTTGGCGCGGCTCAATCGCGGCGCGTTCAACCTCTACGGCGCGATCGGGCGGCGGATGATGACCAGGCGCGGCGATGAGAAGATGCTCAGGATCCTCAAGGCGGTGCAGTGGCAGGCGGATCACTTCGAGGAGACGCCGGTGGTCATCGTCGCCTGCCTGAACAGCATCATCCCGCCGTGGCCGCCGGTGGCGGCGGCGAGCGCGTATGGCTCGATCTATCCGTCGGTGCAGAACCTGCTGCTGGCGGCGCGCGCGGCGGGGCTGGGGGCGGCGCTGATCACGCTGCCGCTGTGGAGCAAGTGGCTGGCGCGGCGGGCGCTGGGGTTGCCGTGGACGGTGAGCCCGTGCGCGGTGATTCCGCTCGGCTGGCCGCAGGGCAAGTACGGACCGACGACGCGGCGGCCGGTGGGCGAGGTGGTGTCGCTCGACCGCTACGGCAACCGCGCTTTCCTGGAGGCACGATGAGCATCATCGGTCATGTGACGGAGCTGTGGCGCTACCCGGTCAAGTCGATGGGCGGCGAGTCGCTGCCGCGCGCCACCGTCGGCCCGCTCGGCATCCCCGGCGATCGCGGCTGGGCGCTGCGCGACGAGGCGGCGGGCGAAATGCGCGGCGCGAAGAAGATGCCGGTGCTGATGCAGTGCCGGGCGCGCTACGACGCCGAGCCGAACGGCGCGGCGATCCCGCCGGTGACGATGACGCTGCCGGACGGCTCGACGCTGCACAGCGGCGACGCCGACGCCGCCGCGCGCCTGTCGACGCTGACCGGCCGCACGGTGACACTGTGGCCGCTGCAGCCGGCCGAGCAGCGCGATCACTACCGCCGCGGCCTGCCCGACTCGAACGACATGGAGACCGAGCTGCGCCAGGTGTTCGGCCGCCTGCCGGACGAGCCGCTGCCCGACCTCTCCGCCGTGCCGCCGGAGATCTTCGAGTTCACCTCGCCGCTGGGGACGTATTTCGACGTCTTCCCGCTGCACCTGCTGACCACCGCGACGCTGCGCGCCCTGGCCGAGCTCAACCCCACGGCGCAGTTCGCCACGCCGCGTTTCCGCCCCAACGTCCTGATCGAGCCGAGCGCCGGCGGCGCCGGCCTGGTCGAACAGGAGTGGCAGGGCCGCCGCGTGCGCATCGGCGGCGCGACGGTCGCGATCGCCATGCCGACCATGCGCTGCAGCATGACGACGCATGCGGTGGGAGAGCTGCCGAAGGATGCGTCGGTGCTGCGCACCATCGTGCGCGATGCGAAGCAGAACGTCGGGGTGTACGCGACGATCGAGACGGCGGGGGCGGTGGCAGTCGGGGATGCGGTCGAGCTGCTGTAGTTGGAGGGCGCCGGGCCCTCGGCGCC
>JBOHWA010000732.1:0-2199 GCA_050735855.1 Binatia bacterium | reverse complement strand
CGACGCGCTGCATCGCGGACGTCGCGGTGCCCTCCTGCCCGATCGAGTCCGGCTCGTACACCCTCACCCAGGTCGCGGGTGGCACGCTGTCGGTCGCGTCGTTCGCGCCCTTCCCCTTCCCGGCGGGTGGCTCGATCACCATGGACGTCGGTGAAGGCGATGCCGACTGCGTGCACGAGACGATCATCTCGGCCGAGGGCGGCTTCAGCGCGCCGAGCTTCTGCATCCCCGCGCTCGGGTTCATCACCGGCATCACACAGACCGGCTGCGGCGTTGGCCGCGTCGACTCGAACGGCGGCTCGGACTTCACCGTCAGCGAGATCGGCGATACCAGCAGCGTCTCGGACACCTGCAACATCCCGCAGGCCGGCGGTTGCGCCGGCCGCGACAGCAGCGTGCGCGTCGACATCACGGTCGGCGACGGCACGCCGGACGTCTGCACCGGCAGCGGCGTCGCCAACGCGATCGTCGCCGTGCCGGTGTTCACCAGGACCTGGCTCGACTTCAGCCCGGGCATGCTGGGGACGTGCACCGGCGACGGGGTGTTCAACGAGGGCGTCGACACCATCATCACCGAGTTCCCGCAGATCCTCGACTTCACCAGCGACGCCAACACGGCGAAGTGGCAGGACCTCGACAGCGACGGGTGCACCATCTCCGGCACCGGCCCGGCCGGCGGCTTCACCGCCACCGGCGAGTGCATGGACGTCGAGGCCGGTACGGTCAAGACCGGCGCGGCCGGCTCGATCGGTTCGGCCGGCGCGCCGACCTTCGATCTGAGCTTTGCCTCGGTGCTGCCCAACACCATCAGCGGCCCCAACCCGTTGTCCGGGGCGACCTGCGATACTCCGCCGGTGATCAACTTCACCGGCGCCGCCAGCCGCTGCCTGCAGTAGCCGGCAGCTCCTCAGCTGATCGATTGCTCACCAAGGCCCCCGGGGATCACCCCGGGGGCCTTTTGTTTGTGTGTGACATCTCGAGCGAGCAGATAGCTGCCCGGGGCCAGATCCGAGGTGACAATGCTGTTGACGTCGAAGAAGCGCCGGGAGTAGGTTGCGCTTGTCCGGACCAGATCAGGCAGGCTTCCAAGGGGGGGGCGTGTGTGAGGGGTCGACGGCGATCCCTCAGCGAGGTCCCGGGGGATGCGCAGGCGCGGACAGGCGCCCCGCATCGAGTTCGGCGCGCCCCGAATGTTCGTCACCGCAGTTTCCGTCGACCGCTCGGGCGGGCTCCCGGCCCCGCGCGGCGCCGGCGGAAGAGGGGGAAGGTTCCATGACCAAGCGACTCTCGTTCATCGCGGTCGGCCTCTGCGCATTCGCCATGCCGGCTGCCACGTGGGCCATCGACGAGCCCGACGCGTTCGTGCCGGGCAAGGTGATGGTGATCAAGCCCGGCAAGATCGCCAAGTTCGTCGCCAAGCCGACCGGCGTCGATTTCGTCATGCCGGGGGCGACCAATGACCCGACCGTCGAGGGCGCGACCCTGCGCATCTTCGACACGCAGACCTTTCCGGGCGGCGGCGCCGGCGACGTGACCTACAACCTCCCCGCCAGCGGTTGGAGCGCCCTCGGCAACCCGCCGGGCTCGAAGGGCTACAAGTACAAGGGCAGCGCCGCGATCCCGATCGACAACACCTGCAAGGTGGTGCTGCTCAAGCCGAGCGTCATGAAGGCCGTCTGCAAGGGGGCGGCGGTGACCTTCACCACGCCGTTCCTGGGCGACGCCGGCATCATCCTGACCGCCGGCACCGACTCGAAGCGCTACTGCCTGCAGTACGGCGGCGAGGACAAGAAGAACACCAACATCCTGACCAAGCGCAAGAACGCGCCGCCGCCCGGCTCGTGCCCCGTGGTCGCCGCCACGCCGACGGTGACGCAGACCCGCACGGTGACGCAGACCCGCACGGCGACCAATACGCGCACGGCGACCAACACCGCGACCGCGACGCCTACCCAGACGGTGACGAATACGGCCACGGCGACGCGCACCGCGACCAACACGGTGACCGTCACGGCGACGCCGACGGTGACGCCGACCGCGACGCCGACCAACACCGCGTCGTGCCCCATCGCGCCGGGCGTCTACACCATCACCCAGCTGGCCGGCGGCACGCTGTCGGTCTCGATCTTCCCGGCCTTCCCGTTCCCGGCCGGCGGCTCCATCGTGCAGGACGTCGCGGCGGCCACGCTGCCGAACTGC
>JBOHWA010000731.1:0-1643 GCA_050735855.1 Binatia bacterium | reverse complement strand
GTCGACATCATCAAGACCGGCGGCTTCAAGGTCTCGGCGCTGGAGATCGAAGAGGTCCTGCGCCGGCACCCGGCGATCGCCGAGTGTGCGGTCATCGGCGTCGCCGATGCCAAGTGGGGCCAGCGCGTCGCCGCGACGGTGATCCTGCATCCCGCGGCGCAGCTCGACCTCACCGCGCTGCGCAGTTGGGCGAAGCAACACCTCGCCCCGTACAAGGTGCCGACCCTGCTGCGCGCGGTCGACGAGCTGCCGCGCAACGCCATGGGCAAGGTGACCAAGCCCGACCTGGTGCGTTTGTTCCCATAGCCGGTCTGGAGGGCGCCGGGCCCTCGGCGCCGTGCTCGCCTGATGCACCGCGCCGCACCACCCCGGCGCCCTCCAGGTCTGTGCCGAGCCCCGCGCCCCACCACCCCCGGCGCCGAGGGACCGGCGCCCTCCAGATCTGTGCCAGGCCTCCCCGATGGTAGGTCGCTCGGCCGCGTTCGACCTCGCCGACCCGTGTGCTAGAACCGCCCCCCGTGGAAGACAAAGTCACCTTCGTCATCGGCCCGCCGCGCTCGGGCTCGACCCTGCTGGCGCGCATGATCGGTGCGCACTCGCTGATCTTCGGCCGACCCGAGCCCCACCTGCTGACGCCGCTGGCGCATCTCGGCTACTACGACAAGGTCGACAAGGCGCCCTACGACGCCGTGCTCGCCGCCGAAGCGACGCGCGCGTTCGTCGCCGCGCTGCCCAACGGCGAGCAGGACTACATCGACGCCTGCCGCGCCTACGCCGACACGCTCTACCATCGCATGCTGTCGACCCGCCCGGACAAGCGCCTCTTCCTGGACAAGACCCCGGCCTACGCGCTCTCGCTCGACTTCATCGCCCGCATCTACCCGAGCGCGCGCTACGTCGTGCTCACCCGCCACCCGCTGGCGGTCTTCAGCTCCTACGCCGAGTCGTTCTTCAACGGCGACTACGCCGCGGCGCACGCCTACAACCCCATCCTCGAGCGGTACGTTCCCGCCCTGGCCAAGTTCCTGCGCACCCGACCGGTGCCGCTCTACCACGTCGTCTACGAGCGGATGGTCGCCGATCCCGAACCGATGCTGGCCGAGATCTTTGCCTTCCTCGGCGTGCCGAACGAGCCGCAGGCGGTCGAATACGGGCGCGCCGAACCTGCCGTCGAGGGCCTCGGCGATCCGATCGGGGTCAAGAAGCACTCGCGCCCCAGCACCGAGTCGGTGCACAAGTGGGCGGTGGAGCTCGCCGCCGCACCGCCGCACCTGGCGCTCTGCCGCGAGATGATCGCGCGGCTCGACCCGGACGATCTGGCCGCCTGGGGGCACCCGCTGGAGACCATCTGGGCACCGCTCGAGGCCGCGGGTTCGACGCTCAAGGCGCCGGCGCGGAAACCGCTCGACCGCTACCGCCTGGAGCGCCTGATGATCGTCAAGCTGCGCGGCCTGGTGCAGCGGCGGCCGTTGCTGCGCAAATGGCTGGGCACGGTGCGGCTAGGCGCCGACGTGTTGCTGCGCGAGTAAGGCGACGGGAGGGCGAGGCTCCAGCCGAGTCGTGCCTCAACGCGCCGAAAGCTCGACGGGAACCCCGATCTCCCGCAATCGTCCGGTAGCGCGGGCCTCCGTGCCCGTCTGGGC
>JBOHWA010000730.1:0-4310 GCA_050735855.1 Binatia bacterium | reverse complement strand
CGCCAGTCGCGCACGCTGACGCTGCCGTCCGCCAGCTCGGCCAGCGCCTCACCGCTGATGGCCCCGCCGCTGCGGCGCAGGGCCAGCGTGGCGCGCAACCGGCCGCTCGCCGCGGGTTGGATATCGGCGGTGGCGAGCCAGCCGGCGGCCGCCGCGGCGTCGAGCTGGTCGATCTCGACGTGCAGCGCGAACGGCGAGTCGAGGCTGCGCTGCTCGGTCGTGCCGCGCGCCAACAGGTGAGCGCCGCCGCTGCCGTCCAGGGTCAGCTCGAAGTGCGTGCCGGCGCCGTCCGGCGCCACGCGCGCCTCGATCGGCGCCAGCAGCACGGTGCGCGGCGGGCCGGGGTGTGCCGCATCGATGAGCGTGACGCGCGCGGCATGCAGCTGCAGCACCGGCCAGGCAGCGGGCGCCGAGCCCGCGCCCGCACCCAGGGCCGGCAGCGGTTCGAGGCCCTCGACCTGGACCTTGCCGGCCGCGGAGCGCGCGACGGTCAGTTCCAGGCCGTCGATGACGATGGTCTGAACCTCGGCGCGGCCGTCGAGCAGGGCGCGCAGGCCGAGGCGGCAGCTGATCGCCTCGGCGCTCACCAGCGGCGTCGCCGCCTCGCCCTCGTTCGGGCGCAGGCTCACCTGTTCGAGCACCGCCCCGAATCGCGGCCAGACGGTGACGTACACGTTGCCGAACATCAGCCGCGGTGACAGCGCGGTCGCGATGCGGCCGCGCAGCCACGTCTCCGCCATGTCGGAGTGGGCCAGCGCATAGCCCCCAACGCCGAACCCCAGCAGCGCGATACAGCCGATGACCGCGGCGATTCGCAGCGTTCTCACCGCTCGCGTCCCCATCCCGTTCCGATCGCTGTCTACCATGTGCGCCGCGGCGCGCGAAGCGGTCTCGGCCGCGTTGATCTGCCGGAAGCGACCGGTTACTATCCGCGTCCATTGTCAGCGCGGGAGGGCGAGGCTCCCGCCGAGCCTCCTCCTACGCACACCGAAGAGGCTCGGCGGGAGCCTCGCCCTGCGGCGCGGATCAGCGGTCGCGGCAGGCGGGGAATGATGACGACGCTCTTCTTGAATCCACCCTCCTACGAGGGCTTCGACGGCGGGGCTGGCGCGCGCTATCAGGCGCGCCGCGAGGTGCGGTCGTTCTGGTATCCCACCTGGCTGGCGCAGGCCGCCGCCCTGGTGCCCGACAGCACACTGATCGACGCGCCGCCCGATGACCTCACCTTCGCCGACGTGCTGCGCCGCGCCGCCGGGCACGAGTTGATCGTCATCCACACGTCGACGCCGTCGGTGGCGCAGGACGGGATGACCGCCGCGCGTTTGAAGGAGCACCTGCCCGGCGTGCGCATCGGCCTGGTCGGGGCGCACACCATGGTGCTGCCGGAGGAGACGCTGCGCGCTGCCCCGGCGGTCGACTTCGTCACCACCGGCGAGTTCGACTACGCCGTGCGCGATCTCGCCGCCGGCGCTGACTGCGCCGACGTCGCCGGCCTCGCCTACCGCGGGCCGGACGGTGCCATCCAGCGCACCCGCCCGCAGGTGCCGATCGTCGATCTCGACGCCTTCCCCTTCGTCACCGACGTCTACGCCCGCCATCTCACCGTCGAGCGCTACTACATCGGCTACCTGCAGCACCCCTACGTCTCGCTCTACACCGGCCGCGGCTGCCGCAGTAAGTGCTCGTTCTGCCTCTGGCCGCAGACCATCGCCGGCCACGCCTACCGCACCCGCAGCGCCGAGCACGTCATCGCCGAGATGGCGCACGCGCAGCGGCTGTTCCCGCAGGTGCGCGAGTTCTTCTTCGACGACGATACCTTCACCGACGATCGCCCGCGCGCCGAAGCGATCGCGCGCGGTCTCGGCAGGCTCGGCATGACGTGGTCGTGCAACGCCAAGGCCAACGTGCCGTACGACACGCTCAAGGTCCTGCGCGAGAACGGCCTGCGCCTGCTGCTGGTCGGCTTCGAGACCGGCAGCCAGGCGATCCTCAACAACATCCGCAAGGGCACGCGCATCGACCGCGCACACGAGTTCATGCGCGACTGCCACCGGCTCGGCATCCTGGTGCACGGCACCTTCATCGTCGGCCTGCCGGGCGAGACGCGCGAGAGCATCGAGCACACCATCGAGTTCGCCAAGCAGATCGACCCGTACAGCCTGCAGGTGTCGCTCGCCGCGCCGTACCCGGGCACCGAGCTCTACGCCCAGGCCCAGGCCAACGGCTGGCTGCCGGTCGAGCACGCCGGCGCCGGCGATCTGGTCCAGGCCGGCGGTATCCAGGAGGCGGTGTTGTCGTACGCCGACCTGCCGAGCGCCGAGATGCACGCCGCGCTCGAGCGCTTCTATCGCGCCTACTACCTGCGCCCGCGGCCCATCCTGCGCATCGTGAAGGATATGCTGCGCGACCGCGAGGTGATGCGGCGCCGCCTGCGCGAAGCGCGCGAGTTCTTCTCGTTCATGGCGCAGCGCCGCCAGCCAGCGGCGCCGGCGGCGGTCGCCCCGCTAGGCGACGGCCTTCATCCCACGGCGCCGTAGCCCGACGATCGAGGCGTAGGCGGCCAGGCCGATCGCCGTCCACACCACCTGCTCGAGGCGCAGCACCAGGGAGAAGAGCAGGCCGAGCGAGCCGGGGATGCCGACCAGCGTCATGGCCAGCACCCGCGCGCCCTCCTGCACGCCGAGGCGGGCCGGGATGAAGAAGGCCGCCATATCGAGCGCCTTGCCGACGGTGAAGACGAAGGCGACCGTGCGCAGGTCGTGCGGCTGGCCGACCAGCGACAGGAAGATGGCGAGCTGCAGCGCGCCGAACGCCAGCCCGCCGGCATGCAGTGCGACCGAGGCGATCAGCGTCGCGGTGCCCTCGGCATGAAAGGTGGCGAGCCGCCGGTCGAACTCGCCGGCGCCGCGGGCGACGCGATCGCCGCGTTCGCCGACCAGCAGGCGGTCGACCAGCGGCAGGCTGGTCAGCCAGCCGGCCAGGCGCCCGCCGCGCTGGGCGAGCAGGAAGCCGACGATGCCGGCGGTGAGCAGTAGCGCCGCCGTGACGATGCCCAGCTGGGCGGCGAGCGGCAGCCGGGCCGAGAGCAGCACGACGGCGACCCCGATCAGCGACACGGTGAGGTCGGCGATGGTCTCGGTGAGCCGGTTGATGGTCAGCGCCGCCGCCACCTCGGTGCGCGGCAGGTGCCGGGGCAGCAGCGTGGCGCGCACCACCTCGCCGCCCAGGGTGGCGGTCGGGGTGAGGAAGTTGATCGCGTTGGCGGCCAGGTTCGGCCCCCACAGCTGCCAGACGGAGCGCCGGAACCGCGGCCAGAAGCAGAGTCGCCAGGCGGCGGTGTGGAGCAGGTCGGCGACGCCCTCGAGCGCCACGATCACGACGATCCCCCAACCCAGGCGCGCCGCCTCCTGCCACAGGCGCTCGACGCCGACGCGGGCGATCAGCCAGGCGAACAGCGCGACGCCGATGGCCAGCGCGCCGCGGTGCAGCCACTTCACCGTCGGGCTCGCGCGGCCCGTCGGCGCAGCCTGCGCGCGGGCCGCCGATCGGCGGGCAGGGGAGCGTGCATGCGGCCGCTCTTGTACCGGGGGCCCGGCGCCGCGGCAAGCGTGCCGCGGGCTCGATAAGCGATACGCGATACGCCATAAGCCAGAGGCTATGTGGTGCTTCATTCGACCCCCCGCTGTGCGCCGTGCGCGCACGGCGTTGATCGGTGCGCTGGCCCTGGCGGCCGGCACGGCGCACGCCGCCGATGGCGGTCTGACCGTCTCCGACGCCGTGGCGCGCGCGCTGCGCGATGGGCCGGAGGCGAAGATCGCCCGGCTGGAGGCCGGGGAGGCGACCGACACCGCCAGCGCGGCGCGCAGCATCTACTGGCCGCACGCCTCGATCAGCAGCCAGGCCGGCTGGTCGAACCGTCAGGACGACACCCTCAACGCGATCGACGGCGAGGACGTGCTCAAGCGCTATCCGCTGTCGTCGCTGGGGTCGAATGAAGCCTGGCTGTCGGTCTACCTCGACCAGATGATCTTCGACCTGCGCGGGTGGCGGTTCGTCGAGCGCAGCGAGCTGGAAGCCGAGGTGGGGGCGGTGGCGGAAGCGCAGCAGCGCGAGGCGATCAGCTTTGCGGTCCTCGAGCGCTATGTCGCGGTGCTGCGCCTCGAGCAGCTCGCGGCGGTCGACGCGCAGCGCCTGCGCGACGCCGAATGGCTCGACCGGCAGGCCGGCGTGCTGCTCGAGTCGGGGCGCGCCCTGGCGGCCGAGCGCGAGCAGGTCGCCCTGGGCCTGGACGAGGTGCGCCTGGCCACGGC
>JBOHWA010000729.1:0-3273 GCA_050735855.1 Binatia bacterium | reverse complement strand
CTGCTCATCGAGGTCGGCATGTCAGTTGCGGACGCCGAGCAATGCCTCATTCACGCCACGCTCGAACGCTGCGCCGGCAACAAGCAGCAGGCAGCGGAGATGCTCGGCGTGAGTCTCAAGACCCTCTACAACCGTCTGGCGGCGTACCGAGGGACGTGATGCACGACCGAGGACTGAGGGACATCGATGCTGATCTCTGGAATCTCAGCACGAGGCCTCAGTCCTCAGTCCTGCTCGGTTACGGTACGGGTGGGCTCGACCCGCCGGTGACCAACGCGACGACGAGAAAGATCAGCGCCACGAAGACCAGGGTGTAGCCGATGTTGGCCGACATTCCCGCCACACCCCGCATACCCAGGGCGGCGGCGACCAACGCGACGACGAAGAAGATGAGCGCGTAATACAGCATGTCCGGGTTCCCTCCTCCTCTGGCACCAGCCCGGCGGCCGGCGTCGTGATCCGAATGACAACGAGCGAGGGCAACCGCCGTGCCAGGCGAGGTGGTTCATTGACATTCCGTCGCAAACGCCCGGTTCTTACATCGAATCTCGCTTCCTACACGGCAGATTGTAGAAGCTGCTCGACGCGACGATGACCCTCTCATCCGGCGTCGTATGGCTCCTGCTGGTCGGCCTGCTCGCGGTCGCGGTGGCCTGGCTACTGCTGACGCTGCGCCTGTCGCGCCGCGGCGCCGCGCTGGCCGACTTCCTGGAGGCGGCCGCGCGCGGTGAGGCGACCGCGCAGCCGCGGGCGCGCCGCGAGCCGTTCTCGCGCGCCCTCGAGATCGCCCAACAGATGGGCCAGGAGCTCAACGAAGCGCGCGGCGAGCGTCAGCACGCCGAGCTGCGCATGGGGGCGCTGATGAAGGCGCTCGACGTCGGGGTGGTGGTACTGGAGCCCGACTTCCGCCTCGGGTTTGCCAACCGCCGCGCCCTCGAGCTGCTCGGTTGCCCCTCGTCGGACGAGCTCGCGCCGGTGTGGGATGCGGAGATCAAGCCGATGCTGGCGACGGTGCTGGCGTGCGTCGACGGGGCCGGGGTCGGCCGCCGCGTCGAGCACGAGCTGCCGGCGCGCGCCGGCCAGCCGCGCCTGACGCTGGAGTTCTACGAGCTCGGCGAGGGCAGCTGCGAAGGGTATCTGGGGCTGGCGAAGAACGCCGAATCGGTCGAGGCGCTCGAAGGCGAGCTCGGCCTGGCGATGCAGATGCGCGGCCTGACGCGCTTCTACGCCGCCTTCGCTCACGATCTGAAGGCGCCGCTCAACGCCATGGTGATGAATCTCGAGCTGCTCAAGCTGAGCGGCCAGGCCGACACCGGCATGGAGGAGGCGACGCGGGCCAAACAGGCCAAGTACGTCGGCGTGCTGAACGAGGAGATCCGCCGCCTCGATCGCCAGTTGCGCACCCTGCTCAGCCAGACCGCGCCGCCCAGCGACGAGCGCCGTCGCCTCGATCTGCGCTCGGTGGTCGAAGATCTCGGCGCCCTGTTGGGGGCGCAGGCTCGGCGCCAGCGCGTCGCCCTGACCACCACCCTGCCGGAGGCGGCGGTGACCATCGTCGGCATCAGCGATCGCCTGAAGCAGGCGCTGCTCAACATCCTCATCAACGCCCTCGAGGCGATGCCGGAGGGCGGCGAGCTGGCGATCGCCCTCGAAGCGCGCGACACCCGCGCCCGGCTCACGGTGCACGACAGCGGTCCCGGCATTCCGCCCGAATTGCTGCGTTCGATCTACGAAATGCACTTCACCACCAAAAGCGGCGGCTCCGGCGTCGGCCTCTACGTGGCGCGCACCGTGATGCGCGCCCACGGCGGCACGATCGACGTCGACACCGGCCCCGAGCGCGGCACGACCTTCGCGATCGAGATCCCCCTGGCGCCGGCGCCCTAGCCGTTTGTAACTCCTACTGGCGCGGCGCGGGTAATTGTTTCCCTACGACCTGGCCGCCGCCGACTTCGACTCGAATTCTGGGTTCCACACGGGTTGGCCCGGAATTTTCAATCCATCGCGTCCAACCTGACTCGGTTCACCCCTGACTCAGAAGGAGACTGACGATGATGCAGACAGCTTCCCGCGCCCAGGACATCACCCGCGTACCGGGCTTCGCCGAAGAATACCTTCCGCATGTCATCCTGCACCCGGTGCAATTCCAGGAGATCTGGTCCGGTGAGCCGCACAGGCCGGAAAAAGAGCTGGCGGCGGCCGTGATCGAGAACGCCGCCTCCGACCTGCGCAACTTCCGCTATGCGCGTAAGCGCCGCCGGCAGCGCCTCTACTGGCAGGCCTATCAGTGGGTGGCGTCCGACTCGCGCGAGTGGCCGTATTCGTTCATCAATCTGTGCGAGTTCCTGCGCGTCTCGCCCGCGGCGCTGCGCCAGCGCATGCTGGCCGACGAAGAGCCGCGTCAGGTGCAGCAAGCGGCGTGACCATGGCAAGCGGCGTGACCATGGATGGTCCGAGCGACGAGTCGCTGCCGCCATCCTCGCCCGGCGATCACTTTCTCTCGATTCTCTCCCACGAGCTGCGCACCCCGCTGCAGGCCATGGCGGGTTGGTTGACGGTGCTGCGCCAGCACCGCACCAACCCGCCGATGGTCGACCGCGCCGCCGAAGCGCTCGAGCAGAGCCTGGCGGCGCAGGTCCAGATCGTCGAGGACCTCATCGAGGCGTCGCGCATCGTCGCCGGGGCACCGGCGCTGGCGCGCGAGCCGGTCGAAGTGCGGGCGGCCGTCACCGCCTGGGCGGAGGCGCTGCGACCGGCGGCGGAGAGCGCCGGCGTGGCGCTCACCGTCCACGGCTCGATCATCCCCGTGTGGATCTCAGCCGATCGCGACGGGCTGGGGCAGATCGCCCGCCACCTGATCCGCAATGCGATCAAATTCACCCCGCGCGACGGTCGCGTCGACGTGCACGTGGCGCGCATCGACGGCGACTGCGAGGTGACCGTCTGCGACACCGGCGAAGGCATCGCGGCCGAGGCGCTGCCGCTGATCTTCGACCGCTTCACCCAGGCCGACAGCACCATCACCCGCGGCCACGGCGGCCTTGGACTCGGCCTGGCGATCGTCAAGCACGTCGCCGAAGCCCACCGCGGCGCGGTCCAAGCCGACAGCGCCGGCGAAGGCCAGGGCGCCACCTTCCGCGTCCGTCTGCCGCTGATCTAGTGTCCCGTCCCCGAAGTTCGCTGCCTATATCGGCGAGGCATCGACGTCCCTGGCAAGGCGCGCTGACGTAGGAATATCGGGAATATTTCGAGGAGGCGCAACGCCGCCAGGGG
>JBOHWA010000728.1:0-2127 GCA_050735855.1 Binatia bacterium | reverse complement strand
CTGCGTTCCACGCCGCGGCCGAGCGCCGCGCGGCCGCCAGGGCCGCGGCGCAACACGCGGCACAGCAGCAACCGGTGCAGCGCTTTCTCAAGCGTCCGGCGCGCACCCTGGAACGGGCTGATGCCGCGTTGGCCAAGCGGCAGTGGGAAGCGGCGGCGGCCGGCTACAGCAGCGCGACGGCGGAGTATGCGGCGGCGGAGCAGCTGGTCCCATCGAAGCTGCCGCCCTGGGCGATCCCGGTCGCGGCCCTGCCGCTGCTCGCCTTGGCGGCCTACGTGATGTACCCGCGCGGCGCGCCGACCACGCCGCGCTCGGACGCCGAGAAGGTGGTCGCGGTACCGGCCCAGCCGAAGCCAATGGCGGTCGAGAAGCCGGCCGCCAAGGTCGCGGATGCGGCGCCGAAGCCGCCGATCGCAGTCGAGAAACCCGCGCCGGCGGTCGAGAAGCCCGCGCCGGAGGTGGCCGACACGGCGCCCGCGCCGCCGGTGGTCGCGGCCGTCGCCAAGCTGCCGAGCATCGTGGAAGCCAAGCCGACGGCGCCCGAGGTGCACGTCGTCGAGGGCGGCACGCAACCGTTCTCCATCGAGCTCGCCGATGCGGCGGGGGCGAACCCGGCCATCGAGTGGCGGTTCGACGGCAAGACGATTGCCGACGCGGCTGGCAAGACGAGCTGGCAGTATCGCCCCGACTACGCCGCGGCCGGCACGTACGGCGTCGCCGTCACCGTCGACGACGGGGCCGCGCCGCAGCGGCGGCGGGAGTGGACCGTCGATGTCGCCGACGTCAATCGCGGCATCGACCTGGGGCAGGTCCAGCCGTCGACCAGCCAGGAGATCAAGAAGCCGGTCGGGCAGCGCGTCGACTTCGCGGTCAAGGCGACCGACAAGGACGGCGACCCGCTGCGCTTTGCGTGGACCGTCGACGGCCAGGCGGCGGGCGAGAATCGCCCGACCCTCGCCCTCGAGGTCAAGCAGCCCGGGACGCAGACCGTCGCGCTGGCGATCACCGACGACAAGCTGGCGCAGCCGGAGAGTCTCCAGTGGCGCGTCACCGGCATCCCGGCCGAGTTCAAGCCGGGCGTCTCGCCGCGCACGCTGGCCAGCCTGGAGTTCCTCAAGCCACAGACCTTCAAGCTCGATCCGCCGGCCGGGCTGGCGGCCTCGGAGCTGCAGGTCGCCTGGGCGGTCAACGGCGAGCGGGTCAGCGACCGGCCGTCGTTCACCTTCAAGCCCGACGACCCGCGCCTGGTGAGCGGCGACCCGGTGCAGATCTCGGTCACCGCCCGCAATCCGCAGGGCGATCAGTTCGAGAAGACCTGGTCGGCCAAGGTCGTGCCGCCGGCGCCGCGCATCGCGCGCGCCGAGCCGTCCGGCAGTGCGCCGACCCTCAAGGCCGGCCAGACGCAGGCGTTCCTGGTCGAAGCCGCGGCGCCGGTGGGCAATCAGCAGTTCGACTACAGCTTCACGGTGAACGGCAAGGCGGTGGCCCGCACGCCGAGCTTCGAGCTGACGCCCGAGGCGGGCGCGAGCTATGTCGTGGTGGCGTCGATTCGCGACAACTACGGAGCGCGCGCCACCGAGCGGAGTTGGAAGTTCACGGTGCCCGATGACCGCCCGGCGCCGCCACCGCCGGCGGCCGTCGGCGGCAGCGTCGAGACGCTGGTCGAGGCGTGGCTCGACAGCTATCGCGGTGCCCTCAACGCCAAGAACACGGCCAGGATCTGCGCCGTGCTCGGCCTCGGCGGCGACAAGTGCGCGGTGCTCGGCAAGGCGCTCGACAGCCAGAGCGACCTGCGCGTGACGTTCGACGGCGTGCAGGTCACGCCGAGCAGCGCCGACCGCGCCTGCGCGACGTACACGCGGCAGGACAGCTTCGTCGATCCGGCCGGCAAGAGCCAGTCGCGCTCGACGTCGGTCAAGCAGTGCTTCGCCGTCGTCGACGGGCAGCTGCAGTTGGTCCGCAACTGAGCCCGGGCCGCCGCGGCGGGGGGGCAGCGGCGCGCTGGCCTTCTCCGCGTAGTGGGTCAGTGTGAATCCGGCGCACACCGTCGTGTACCGTGCCCCCACTGCCAGCGTGATCCCAGCCTGGTGGAGGGCGCCGGGCCCTCGGCGCCGTGCTGAACCCAAC
>JBOHWA010000727.1:0-1955 GCA_050735855.1 Binatia bacterium | reverse complement strand
ACCGGCGCCCTCCACTCAGACTTCGGCAGCTCGCAATCGCGACTCGACCATCCGCACCACGTCCGCGCGCGTCGTTTCGACCGCCAGGTGGTTGGCGTCGTCAGCGTCGTAGGGCTCGTAGCGGTTGCGCTGGCGGACGTAAACGTCCCAGTCGGCGTCCGAGGCGCTGTCGCCGCGGGCGGTGCGGTCGGCCAGGCGGCGGCGCAGCTCGGCTTCATCGCAGCGGCACTCGACGAACAGGACCGGCGCGCCGGCGGCGTCGGCGATCGCGCGGGCGCGGTCGCGGTCGACGCGGCGTTGGAAGGTGGCGTCGACGATGGCGCCGTGCCCATCGGCCAGCGCGGCGGCGGCGCCGTCGTAGAGGGCGCGGTAGGTGCGGGCGTTCATCTCCGGCGTGTAGAGCGCAGCGCCGGGCCGGTCGGTCGGGGCGATCCCGGCGAGGCGCTTGCGCAGCGCGTCGGAGTTGAGGTGCACGAAGCCGGTGCGCGCGGCGAGGGCCGCGGCGACGGTGGACTTGCCGCTGCCGCTGAGGCCGCCGACGACCACCAACGCCCGCACGCCGGACCAGGTGTAGCGCAGCGCCAGGGCGAAGTGGCGCGCGGCGCTCTGTGCCGCGGCCTCGCGCGCCGGGCGGGCGACCTCCATCTCGGCACTCTTCAGGCTCTCCACTTTGCCGCGGATGTAGGCGCGGTGGCAGGCGTAGAACGGCACCAGGCGCGGCAGCTCGCGATCGCCGGTGCGCTCGCTGTAGCGCGCCACCAGGCGGCCGGCGAGATCGGCGCGGCCGCAGCAGGTCAGGTCCATGGCGAGAAAGGCGATCTCGGCCGCGACGTCGCGATGACGGAACGCCGGGTTGAACTCGATGCAGTCGAAGATGACCAGGCCGGCGTCGGTGAAGCAGAGGTGCTCGGTGTGCAGGTCGCCGTGGCCGTCGCGGATGCGGTCCTGCGCCTGCCGTCGCCGCAACAGCGCCTCATTGCGGCGCAGGAAGGCGTGGCAGAAGGCCTGGATCGCGGCGTCGTCGGCCGCGTCGATGGTCCGCCCGTGGAAGGTGGCGCACTCGCCAAAGTCGTCGTCCATCAGCCGCGCGATGACGGTCGGATCGCCGCCGGCGCGCACGCGGCCGCCGGACTCGGCCGCGGCGTGGAACTCGACCAGGCGATCGGCGACGGCGTCGATCATCGCCGGCGTCACGCGGTCGTCGGCCAGCAGCGCCGGCAGCATGCGGTCGGCCGGCAGGCGATGCATGTGCACCGCGTACTCGACCGCGTCGGGGCACGCCTCGTCGGCCAGCGCGAAGCCGTCGCCGGCGGCGCGCAGGGCGACGACGCCGCGGTACACGTCGCCGGCCAGGCGGCGGTTGAGGCGCACCTCTTCGTGGCAGAAGTGCCGGCGGCGCTCGAGCGTCGAGAAGTCGAGGAAGGCGAAGCGCACCGGCTTCTTCACCTTGTAGACCTGGTCGCCGGCGAGGAAGACGTACGAGATGTGTGTCTGCACCAGCTCGACGCGCGCCGGGCGGTGCGGGTAGAGGCGCGGATCGAGCAATGCCCGTGCGAGCGGCGGCAGGTGCGCGTCAGGCATGCTCAGGGGCCGGAATCGTCGGGGAAGAGGCGTCTGGCCTCGCGCCAGGCCCAGATCGCCAGGCCGCCGGCGGCCGCCAGCGACAGGCCGGTCCACAGCCACTCGTCGATGAACACGGCGAACGCCAGGCAGCCGACGATCGCCATGCCGAGGACGTTCAAGAGGCCGAGCGACTGGGGGGAAGGCTCCGGCATGCGCGCGCATTCCACCACAGGCGACGGGGCGAGCCAAGTGACCGAGCGGTGCGGTAGAGGGTCTGTTTGAGGCTCAGGTCAGTCTCGCCGTGAGTCACGCTGCCCGCGGGAGGCAGCCTGGTGGAGGGCGCCGGTCCCTCGGCGCCGTGCTCGCCGCGCGCACTGCGGTTGGTTCAGCAC
>JBOHWA010000726.1:0-5959 GCA_050735855.1 Binatia bacterium | reverse complement strand
GGATACCGCCGGCCATCCGGTGACCGGCGATCTCGCCAAGATGCCGCACCTGATGATCGCCGGCGCCACCGGCAGCGGCAAGTCGGTGGCGGTCAACGCCATGATCATGAGCATCCTCTACAAGGCGCCACCGCGTGAGGTGCGCTTCGTCATGATCGACCTCAAGATGCTCGAGCTGTCGGTCTATGAGGACATCCCGCATCTGCTGGTGCCGGTGGTGACCGACCCGAAGCAGGCCGTGGCGGTGCTCAACAACATCGTCGAGCTGATGGAAGACCGCTACCGCATGATGAAGAAGCACGGCGTGCGCAACATCGATCAGTACAACGCGCTGATCGAGGAGCAGCACCCGGCGGAGCCGGCCGGAAAGGTGATCGAGCTCAAGGAGCTGGCCGAAGGCGAGGTGGAGGACGATGATGTCGTCACCACCACGGCGCTGCCCGAGCGGCTGTGCAAGGTGGTGGTGATCGTCGACGAGCTGGCGGACCTGATGATGACGATGGGGCGCAAGGTCGAGGAGCCGATCACCCGGCTGGCGCAGAAGGCGCGCGCCGCCGGGATCCATCTGATCGTCGCGACCCAGCGTCCGTCGGTCGACGTGATCACCGGTCTGATCAAGGCCAACTTCCCGTCGCGCATCTCGTTCCAGACCACGGCGCGGGTCGACTCGCGCACCATCCTCGACCACATCGGGGCCGAGCGGCTGCTCGGCCGCGGCGACATGCTCTACATGGGCCCGGGCAGCAACCGGGTGCAGCGCCTGCACGGCCCGCTGGTGACCGAAGAAGAGATCCACAAGGTGGTCGCGTTCATCAAGAAGCAGGGCGCGCCGCAGTACGCCTTCAACCTGCTCGAGGCGCCGGAGGGCGACGAGGAGGCGGGCGGGGTTGACGACGACCTCAGCGACGAGCTCTACGATCAGGCCGTGCACCTCGTCACCACCAGCCGCCAGGCGTCGATTTCGTGGGTCCAGCGTCGTCTGCGCGTCGGCTACAACCGCGCCGCCCGCATGATCGAGCGCATGGAGCGAGACGGCGTCGTCACCGCCAGTGAGGGCGGTCGCCCGCGCGAAGTGCTCGCGCCCGCGATCGACGCGGATTGATCCCGATGCACGGCCGGCGATGTGTCGCGGCGCTGCTCCTCGCGCTGGCGGTGAGCCCGGCGTCGGCGCAGACGGTCGATCAGGTCGTCGATCGCGTCCAGACGCGTTTCGACGCGACCAACGATTTCACCGCCGCGGTGGCGCAGGAGCTGGTCATGGCCAGCGCCGGCAAGACGGTCAAGGCAGCCGGCAGCGTGGCCTTCAAGCGGCCGGGCAAGATGCGCTGGACGCTGGCCAGCGACCAGACCCAGATCATCGTCGCCGACGGCGAGACGCTGTGGTTCTATCAGCCCGACGAGCAACAGGTGTTGAAGGCGCCGTTTCGCGCCGCCTTTCGCTCCAGCACGCCGATCTCCTTTCTGACCGGCGTCGGCCGTCTGAACGAGGATTTCGATGCCGCGTTCGAAGCCCCGCCCGCCGGCCGCTTCGTCCTGGCGCTGCGCCCGCGCAAGGCGGGAGCGGAGCTCGGGCAATTGCGCCTGACCGTCGACGCGACCTCGTACGACATCGTCGCGGCCGAGGTCGTCGATCCGGTCGGCAATGTCACCCGGCTGGCCTTCTCGGATCTGAAACGCAACGTCGGCGTCGACGAGGCCCAGTTCCACTTCGAGGTGCCGGCCGGCGTCGACGTGATCGAAGCCCCGATCGGCAACTGAGCGCGAGGGAGACCGTTCCATGCCATCGTTCGATGTCGTTTCGCAGGTCGATCCGCAGGAGATCGACAACGCGGTCAATCAGGTCCGCAAGGAGATCAGCCAACGCTACGACTTCAAGGGCAGCGAGACCGAGATCACCCTGGAGAAGAACGTCATCCAGATCACCTCGGACGACGACTTCCGGGTGAAGGCGGTCGTCGAGGTCCTCCAGGCCAAGGTGGCGCGCCGGCAGATCGCGCCGAAGGCTCTGGTCTACGGCAAGATCGAGCCGGCGGCCGCGGGCCGCGCCAAACAGACCGTCACGGTGCAACAGGGGATCGCGACGGAGAAGGCGCGCCAGATCGTCAAGGCCCTGAAGGACTCCAAGATCAAGGTCCAGGCGCAGATCCAAGACGAGCAGGTGCGCGTCAGCGGCAAGGTCCGCGACGATCTGCAGCGCGCCATCCAGCTGCTCAAGCAGCAGGATCTCGACCTGCCGCTGCAGTTCGTCAACTTCCGCGACTGAAGCCGGGGCTCACGCGACGGCGGGCTGCTGCACCTGCAGCAGGTCGCTCTCGGTGAACACCGTCCAACGATCGCGGAACGGCGCGTAGCGCCCGCGGTACGGCTTGCTGCCGGCGCCGTGCAGACTGAACGTCGGGCCGGACACCGAGCTCGCCGGGATGACGAAGATCTCGTCGATGCCACTGCGCCGTTTGGCGATGCAGACGAAGACGTCGCAGTACTTGCGGTCCCACCGCCCGTGGCGGTGGAAGTTGAAGCTCCAGCTCTTGTAGTTGTACGTGTAGCGCTTCCCCCCCACGGTGACCGTGTGGGCGTAGCGGCCCGGAAACGCGACGCGCAGCGCGACGCGGATCTCGCCGTTGACGAGCAGGTCGTACCCTTTGGTACGCGGGACATCCGCGACGCCGAGTCCGAGCCCGCCAAGTTTGACGGCGACGGCGGCGCGAGCCTTGTGGTGTTTGGACTGTCGATTCATCGGGATCAAAGCGGGCCCTGCGCCCCGTGCCCACCCGCTCCGAATCCCCACCACCACTGTCAGGGGATAGCCCTAGTGCTTTTTATACTGCTCCCCATCTTCTCTCGCAATCACTTTCTTGTAACCTCTACAGGAATTGATCATTGACAGCGGCAAGGCACGCGACTAAGCTCCGCCGCCCTTGAGGGACCAGTGAGGACCATGCGCAAGACGACCTTGAAGAACGCCAAGCAGCTTCTCCTCGAATCGAAGCGACAGATCCTGCGCGAGATCAGCGAGGATCTGAAGCACGGTCGCGAAGGTGCCAAGGACGACGGCATGGACACCTACGACCTGGCCAGCGAGGAGCGCGATCGCGAGATCAACTTCATCCTCAACGACCGCGAGCGCGAGAAGCTCCAGTCGATCGAGGAGGCGCTCGAGCGCATCGAGGACGGCACCTACGGCATCTGCGACAGCTGCGAATCGGAGATCGCACCGGCGCGCCTCGAAGCGATGCCCTTCAGCCGCCTGTGTGTCAGCTGCCAGGCCGAGCGCGAGAAAGAGGCGAAGCAGCTGCGCCGCTTCGACGACGAACGCGCCTACCGGCGACTGGCCACCGCGGACGTCGACGAAGAGAATTCCTGATCCGACGCGCGCGGCATCGGGTGCCGCGATGCCGGCCGGTTCGGACGTCCGCCGCGACCTCGGCCAGATCTTCGCGGCGGCGCTTGACGCCGTCGATCCCACCCGCTTGGTCGCGGGGTTCCTCCGCGGCCGCCCGCCCGGCCGGCGCCCGCTGATCCTGGGGGCCGGGAAGGCCGCGGCACGCATGGCTGCGGGCGTCGAGGCGGCCTGGCCGGCAGCCCGGTTGCGCGGTCTGGTCATCGTCCCGGACGGCTGCGACGTGCCGCTGCGCCAGATCGAGATCGCCGTGGCCGGCCATCCGATCCCCGACGCGCGCGGTCAGGCGGCCACCGCCGCGCTGCTGCGCGCGCTGCGGGACGGAGACGGCGATCCGACGCTGGTCCTGGTCAGTGGCGGCGCGTCCAGCCTGTTGGTTCAGCCGCGTCCGCCCCTGACGCTGGCGGAGAAGATGGCGGTGACCCGGCACCTGCTGGCCTGCGGGGCGGACATCACCGCCATCAATACGGTGCGCAAGCACCTGTCGACCGTCAAGGGCGGCGGTCTGCTGCGGCTGGCCGGTGGCCGCCCGCTCCTGACGCTGGTGCTCTCGGACGTGGTTGGCGACGATCCTTCGGTGATCGGCTCCGGTCCGACACTGCCCGACCCGACCACCTTCGCAGACGCGGCGGCGGTGCTCGAACGCTATGATCTGCGCGACGCCGTCCCCGCGGCCTGGGAGCTGCTCGAGCGCGGCCGTCGTGGGGACGGCGAGGAAACCCCCAAGCCGGGCGGCCCAGCCGATGCGGCCGAGACGGTCGTGGTGGGCAGCAACCGAACGGCCGTCGCGGCCGCGGCGGCCGCCGCGGCGCGGCTGGGCTACACCCCCGTAGTCGCGGCCGCGCCGCTGGTCGGCGACAGCCGCGATGCGGCTCAGGCGTGGATCGGGCCACTCGCGGCGCGGGCGACCTCGACCCCCTGGTGCGCTGTCGCGGGCGGTGAAACGACGGTCACCGTGCGCGGCCATGGTCGCGGCGGCCGCAACCAGGAGTTTGCACTCGCGCTGGTCCGACCACTCGCCGCGCGGTCGATCACCGTGTTGAGCGCCGGGACGGACGGGATCGACGGTCCGACCGATGCCGCAGGGGCCTTCGTCGACGGCGCCACGTTGGCGCGCGCCGTCGCGGCCGGCCTCGATCCCGCCGCGGCGCTGGCCGACAACGACTCGTATACGTTCTTCGAACGGCTGGGCGACCTCATGCGCTGTGGTCCGACCGGCACCAACGTCATGGACCTCAAGCTGGCGATCGGAGCACCTTCCTCGCGCTGAGGGGCTGTGTTACAGCTCGCTGCGGTGGCCAAGGGGTACATTTCAGAGGTCTTTGTCTCCTTCCAGGGCGAGGGCGTACACGCTGGCCGGCGCCAGCTCTTCCTCCGCCTCTCCGGATGCAATCTGCGCTGCCGCTATTGCGATACCCCGGACAGCCTCGAACGCAGCTCGCGCTACCGCGTCCACCACGCGAATGGGCGGGTGGAGGAGGGCAGCAACCCACTCACCGCCGCCCAACTGCTGGCCCTGACACTGCCGTTGATCGCCGACGGCCCGCCGGTCGACGGTGTCTCGATCACTGGCGGCGAACCGCTCCTGCAGGCCGACTTTCTGGCGGAATTGCTCGCCGATGCCCGCTTGCCACGGCCCCGCCTGCTGGAGACCAACGGCATGCTGCCGGACCGCCTGGCGCAAGTCCTGCCGGTGATCGATGTCGTCAGCATGGACTTCAAGCTGCCTTCGAACACCGGTGAGCCTGCCTTTTGGGAGGCCCACCAAGCCTTTCTCACCGCCGCGGGCGGGAAGGCGTACGTCAAGGTCCTGGTCGATGCCGTCACCGCCGAGGATGATGTGGTCCGTGCCGGCGAGATCATCGCCACCAGTGCGCCCGCGACCGCAGTCTTCGTTCAGCCGATCACCAACGCCGCCGGCAGAGTCGAACTCGACGGCCGCCGCCTGGCGGCGTTCTACGCCACACTCAGAACCGAGCTTGCAGACGTGCGCGTGCTGCCGCAAACCCACAAGATGCTCGGCATCCAGTGAGATTGCCACTGAATCGAAGTTCTGTGGATAGGGGTTTTCCCGCTGCAAACTAGGTTGATCATCCGCACTTCAGCGTGGCGGCATCGTGCGGATCGCCAGTGATTCGTTTGTAAAATAAGCGGGTTAGAGTCCAGTTGTGCGAGTATCGGAGGGCCGCAAGGATGGTCTTCGGCATGTTTCGGCACAGGTCATGACCAATCTGCGCTAATTCGCAAGATTCATATTGACACGTTTGGCACGGATGATGTATCCGTTTGTTATCGCGTTCTAAAATTGAGTCCCCAAGCACGGTAGAAACAACCGGCTACCGCGCTCTGCAAATCCCACACGATGGCTGCTTACACGCAGATCACCCGAAAAGACGCTAACGCGTTGGCGGCCGACTATGGCCTGCCGAAGGTCGTCAGCGTTCGCGCCGTGCGTGAGGGATCGGTCAACACTCACTACTTGCTCGAGACTGCGCGCGGAAAATTCGTCATCAAGATCGACGAGATCAAGAGCGAGATCGAGGTCAAGCGTGAGCTCGA
>JBOHWA010000725.1:0-1720 GCA_050735855.1 Binatia bacterium | reverse complement strand
TGACGCAGATGACGCAGGCGCTGACGACGCGCATCAACGACCTGACCGACCAGATCCACCGCCGCGTGGTGGCCGCTTGACCGGCTTTGGCCAAGAAAGCAGAAGGCAACAACGGATTGCGCGGATTCAGCGGATTTCTGAGCCCTACTCCGTCAAATCCGCTCAATCCGTGTAATCCGCTGTTGGGCCTCTGAGTTTTCGGGCAAAGCCCTCGTTGCCAGCACGGCGCCAAGGGACCGGCGCCCTCCAACGTTTGCACTCGCCGACGTCGTCTGCCAACTCCGATCCGCGCCATGATCGATCTGCACTACTGGCCGACGCCGAACGGCTGGAAGATCGCCATCGCCCTCGAGGAGATGGCGCTGCCGTACACGCTCACGTACGTCAACATCGCGCGCGGCGAACAGTTCGCGCCGGCGTTTCTCGCCATCAGCCCGAACAACCGCATGCCGGCGATCGTCGACCACGACCCGCCCGGCGGCGGCGCGCCGCTGGCCGTGTTCGAGTCGGGCGCCATCCTGCTCTACCTGGCGGAGAAGAGCGGCCGCTTCCTGCCGCGCGACGCGCGCGGGCGCTTCGAGGTCACGCAGTGGGTGATGTGGCAGATGGGCGGCCTCGGACCGATGGCCGGACAGGTCGGCCACTTCCGCCTCTACGCGCCCGCGCCGATGCCCTATGCGGTCGATCGCTACACCGACGAGGTCAACCGCCTCTACGGCGTACTCGACCGCCGGCTCGCCGGGCGCGAGCACATCTGTGGCGAGTACTCGATCGCGGACATGGCCTGCTGGCCGTGGATCGTGCCGCACGCCAAGCACGGCCAGGACATCGCGGCGTTCCCCAACCTGCAGCGCTGGTACGAGCAGCTCAAGACGCGCCCGGCGCTGCGCCGCGGCTTCGATGTGGGCAAGGAGATCCGCCAGCTGGCCCGCGGCGGACCGGACGAGGAAGCGCGCCGCGTCCTCTTCGGCCAGCGCGCGCCGGAGTGAGCATGACGAGCGACCAGGTCCGCTACGAGCTGCGCGATGGCGTCGCCGTCATCACCATGGACGACGGCAAGGCCAACGCGCTGTCGCCGGCGCGCGTCGTCGAGCTCAATGCCGCCCTCGATCGGGCCGCCGAGGCGCAGGCCGTGCTGCTCGCCGGCCGCCCCGGCCGCTTCTCGGCCGGCTTCGATCTCAGCGTCATGACGGCCGGCATCGGCGCGCTGCAGGAACTGGTGACCGCCGGCGCCAACCTGGCGCTGCGGCTCTACTCGTTCCCGCGGCCGGTGGTGGCGGCGTGCAGCGGGCACGCGCTGGCTGCCGGTGCGGTCCTGCTCTGTTCCGCCGACCTGCGCGTCGGCGCCAGCGGCGCGTTCAAGATCGGCCTCAACGAAGTGGCGATCCAGTTGCCGCTGCCGATCTTCGCCCTCGAGCTGGCGCGCGCCCGTCTGTCGAAGCGCTGGCTCACCCAGGCCGTCACCCAGGCGCGCATCTTCGATCCGGACGGTGCGCTCGAGGCCGGCTACCTCGACCTGCTGGCGACGCCCGAGACCCTGCTCGCCACCGCTTTCGAGCACGCCGCGCGCCTCGCCCAGCTCCCCGCCCCGGCGTTCGAGCTGACCAAGGATCGCGAGCGCCGCGCCACCATCGTCCACATCCGTGCCACGCTCGAGGCCGACATCGCCCTGCTCACCGCGCCGGTCGTCTGATGTGGAGGGCGCCGGGCCCTCGGCGCC
>JBOHWA010000724.1:0-5486 GCA_050735855.1 Binatia bacterium | reverse complement strand
CGTCAGGCGCGTCTGCAGGATGCGCGTCGCCGCGGGCATGTCTCCCACTCGTATTATGGGGTCGTTCGCTTTGTCCAGGGTCGCGCGGTGCCGCGCAAAGGGGTGAGCCTGATCCGACGCACCCTGTTGCACCCCGTCCGGCGCCCTCCATCACGCTGCCGTCGCCGGCGGCGCGGCTGACCTGCGCTTCAAGCGGACCCACCACCGCCGGGCCGTGTTGACGGACGGCGCCGCGTTCCGCTAGACAAACGCCCGTTTCACCCCCCTCATGACATTGACTGGACGCGCCGCCGCGTCCGCAGCGGGAGATCAGCCGATGACCGACGAAGAGCTCGAAGCGAAGGTCAAAGCGCTCAAATTCTGGAGCGGCAAGAACAGCATGACCGTCGAGGACATGGCCACCATCCAGCCCGGCCTGGCGCGGCTGATGCCCGAGGTCGGGGCGCGCACCTGGAAGCTGTTCTACGCCGCCAAGGCGGAGAACTGGCCGATGGCCAAGTTCCAGTACAAGGAGATCATCGGCCTGATGGAGCTGGGCGCGTTCATGCGCCCCAAGCACGAGGAGGCGCTGAACCAGTATCTCGAGGAGAACTGGAAGCCGCTGGCCACCGCCATCGAGCAGAAGGACTTCACCGCCTTCAAGCACGCCTTCGACGCGGCGATCGACATGGCCAACGCCTACCACGAGCTCAAGGAGAAGCCGTACATCCGCTGGAAGCTGCCCGATACGCCGCCGCCCGATCTCGATCTGACGCCGCGCGGCGGCGCCAAGAAGTAGCGCGCAGGCGCGGCTGCCGGCGTCGCCGACGCAGGCAGCCGCTCTGCCGTGCGACCCTCAGCGCCCGGCCGCGGCGCGACGGGCGAGGAAGGCGGGGCGCAGGCGGCTGATCGCCGTCACCGCCGCGGCTGGCGCCGGTGCGTGTCCGTTGGTCACGGCGCCGTTGGCCGCCGGCGCGTCCTCCCAGATGATCTCGCGGTAGTTGAGCCGCGGGTCGCCCAGGTGGTTGAACTTCACCACCTCGAAATAGGGCGACAGATCGTAGTCGCGCGGCGTGATCAGCGCCGTGCTGCGGCTGCGGAAGCGGGCCCGCAGGCGCGGCGCTTCGGCGCCGATCAGGCGGCGCCACACCGGTTGGGGGACCGACGGCGCGTCGTCGAGCGTGACGTCGGGCAGGATCGGATAGCCGATGCGCGCGAAGGCGTCGGCGATCATGCTCGAGCAGATGACGGCGCGGCCGTTGCTGCTGCCGAAGGTCAGCGCGGCGCGCCGCCAGCGCTGCGGCACGATGCTGACCGGAAAGAAGAAGCGCGCCAGCTCGACGATGTGGCGCGCGTTGTAGCGCCGTCCGAGGTGGCCGATGACGTAGCCCAGCACGGCGTCGACGTCCTCGCGGTGCAGGCCCTGCGGCCGGCAGATCCGGATGTTGTAGCGCTGGTACTTGGCGATCGGGCTGGCGCAGACGCCGTTGCCCTGCTCGGCCTCGATCACCAGGTGCTGGGCCTCGTCGCCGAAGCGGGCGCGCAGCAGGGCGGCGCGCTGTGGATCGCCCTTGAGCAGTTCGTCGCCGACGTACAGCGCGCAGTGCGACCAGCTGCTCTGGGTCAGGTAGCGGATCACCTGGCTGACGCGCTGGTCGCCCTCGACCAGCACCACGTCGCCCTTCTGCAGCGTGCGCTTGAGCTTGTCGACGTTGTTGGGGACGCGCTGCACGTAGCTGGCCAGGGGCTGGGTCAGCAGCCGCGTGCACTCGGCGATCACCCACTTTCGTAGCCTGCGAATCGGGTTCCACCGCGTCATCGATTGCAATTCTACAGAGCGGTTGCGACGAATGCTCGCACGAAATGCGCCTCCGCCTCGACCCGCTCCTGGTAGCCCGATTCCAGCGCCGCCTGCTCGCCTGGTACCGGGCCAACGGGCGCAAGCTGCCCTGGCGCCGGACCCGCGACCCCTACCGGATCCTGGTCTCGGAGATCATGCTGCAACAGACCCAGGTCGACCGGGTGAAGGGCTTCTACCGCCGCTTCGTGCGCCAGTATCCCAGCTTCGAGCATCTCGCGGCCGCCGACGAGCCGGCGGTGCGCGAGTCCTGGGACGGCCTCGGCTACTACGCCCGCGCCCGCAACCTGCACCGCACGGCCCGCATCGTGGTCGGCGAGCATGGCGGCGCCCTGCCCGACCACCCGCAGGTGATCAGGCGTTTGCCTGGTATCGGCCGCTATACGGCCGGGGCCGTGCTCAGCATCGCCTTCGGTCAGGACGAGCCGATCCTCGACACCAACGCGGCCCGGGTGCTGGCGCGCGTCTTCGCCGTGCGCGTGCGCGGCGGCAAGGCGCGCCTGCACGCCCGGCTGTGGGTGGTGGCGGAGCGGGTCACGCCGGCGGGCGCGGCGGGCGACTTCAATCAGGGCATCATGGATATCGGCGCGACGCTCTGCCGTGTGCGCAATCCGCTCTGCGAGCGCTGCCCGCTGCGCCGCGACTGCCGCTCGGCGGCGCGGCTCGCGCCGCCGCCGGTCAGCCGAGCCACCGCGCCAGCAGCTGCACCGTCGCGACGATCGCGAACACGCCGTACAGGAGGCTGAGGCCGACCATCACCGCCCTGCGCGCGCGGCTCGGCCGGCACGCCGGCGGCAGGTAGCGCAGATTGATGATCAACGTCAGCGGCGTGTAGATGGCCATCGCGATGCCGCCGAAGAAGCCGGCGCTGAGCAGGAAGACGATCGGCGGGATCGCCTCGTAGGCGTAGGTCAGCACCAGGCCGGCGGCGATCCAGCCGAGCGCGATGCGCACGTACCAGACGCTCATCGGCGTGCGCCGCGCCCAGGCGAAGTTGCCGTGCAGCAGGTCGGCACAACTGCGCGCCACGCCGTCGAGCAGCGTCAGCTGGGTGGAGAAGAGCGTCGCCACGCCGACCAACAGGAAGACGTACTTGCCAGTGGTGCCCCAGCTCGCTTCGAGGATCGAGGCTTCCTGCCACACCAGCAGCTCCTGCTCGGGCACGATGCCGAGCGGACGCAGCACCGCCAGCGCGCCGACGATGAAGAGCAGGATGGTGAAGGTGTTGAGCAGCCAGAAGAAGGCCGCCTGGTCCAGCGTCGCGTGGCGCATCCAGGCGCGCCAGCGCTGGCGGTTCTCGGCCGTGTCGCGGATGCGGAAACCGCTGGCGCCGGCGCGCTCCTCGCGGCCGCGCAGCGGGTTGACCACGGCCGGCAGCAGGGCGCCCATGCCCCAGCCCTTGTCGCGCAGGTAGTAGCAGTAGAACAGGTTGGCGGTGCCGCCGGCGCCGGCGAAGACCAGCGCGGCGAACAGTTCGTAGGCCGGCATGGCGGGATCCTTGTAGCCGATGTTGATGATGCCGCGGCCGAGCTCGATCCATACCGGGGCGCTGGTGACCGAGACGGCGATGCCGATCAGGCCGACGACGATCATCACGACCAGCGCCTCCACCGTGTGCTCGACCGAGCGGTAGATGGCGCGCGGACCGAAGAGCACCAGGGCGACCATGGTGAAGGTGATCGCCGTCCACGCCGTCGGGCCGCCCCACCCCTCGGGCCCGACCAACAGCACCTTCAGCGCCCCGCCGCAGGCGCGCGCCCAGCCGGGCACGATCCAGCCGGCGACGTTGAGGCCGAGGAAGAGCGCCGGGAGAGCGGCAGAGAGGCGGGCGTAGCCGCTGTAGACGCTCTCGCCGGTGGCCAGCGTGTAGCGGCCGATCTCGAGGTTGAGCCACAGCTGCAGGAAGACGCCGAGCACCGCCGCCCAGGTCATCGAGGCGCCGTAGGCGGCGGTGACGCGCGGCCAGACGATGAGCTCGCCGGCGCCGATCGACAGGCCGACCAGCACGGCGCCCGGCCCGACCAGCTGCCAGAACCGCGCCGGCAGTGGCGGCAGGTCGCCGTCGCGAAACCCGTCGCGATCCGTCGCCATGGGTGGCCTTGGTCCGCCGCCGCGCCCGAGGGGCGCGGGCGCCGCGCTTACGACTGGATGTCCTCGCGCTTGAGGATCTCGACGAACTTCTCGGCTGCCGGCGACAGGTGACGGCCGCGCTTGTGGATGATGCCCAGCGGGCGCAGCAGCGTCTCATCCGACAGGCGCACGATCTTGAGCAGGTTCTGCTCGGCCTCGTGGCGGATCGACGGCAACGGTACGATGGCGACGCCCTGGCCGATCTCGACCGCGCGCTTGATGGTCTCGATGTTGTCGTACTCGGCGCTGTAGTTGACGTTGACGTGGTGGTTGCGCAGCATCTGGTCGGTCGCCTTGCGGGTGGCGATGTCGCGCTCGTAGCCGATCAATGTCTCGCCCTCGAGCCGCGCCACCGGCACGCGTTTCATGCTGGCGAGCGGGTGGTCGGGCGGACAGGCGAGCACCAGATGATCCTCGCGGATTGGGATGACGACGATCTGTGGGTGCTTCTGCGGGTAGGCGACGACGCCGAGGTCGATCTGCTGGGCGATGACGTTCTCGTAGATCTTGTTCGGCCGCGAGTACTCGACGTGGACGTTCACCTCGGGATAGTTGCGCAGGTACTCCTTCAGGTACGGCGGCAGCTCGTGGATGCCGACGCTGTAGACGATGGCGATGCGCAGGTGCCCGCCGACCACCTCGCAGCTGTGCTGCAACTCGGACTCGACGTCCTGGTACTTGTCGATGATCTCGCGGCTGGTGCGATAGAGGATGGCGCCCTGCGGCGTCGGCTTCGCCCCGCCGCGGCTGCGCTCGAGCAGCTTGCAGCGGTACTTCGACTCGAGGGCGCGCAACTGCTGGCTGACAGCCGATTGGGTGATGAAGTTCTGCGAAGCGGCGAGCGAGAAGCTGCCGGTTTCGACGACGTCGCAAAAAACTTTCAAAGTCTCGATATGCATAACGAATTCTAATCCTAAGGAACGGGCCGGCTATGTCAAGCAGAGCCGCATCGAGCCGCCGAGCATGAGTAGCCGTTATGGCGGGGCGGCGGGGGCGCAGCTGAGCCGCAATTCAGGTTGCCGCTGCAGCGGTGGGCTCGATACAAGTCGCGGTCATTGCGGGAGGGGCAGCCATGAAACCCATTCAGCTCAATCACGCCTCGGTGCGGGTCGCCGACCTGGCCCGCGCGCGCGGGTTCTACGAGCGCGTGCTCGGCCTGGGGCAGATCGAGCGGCCCGACTTCGGCGTGCCGGGGGCCTGGTACGGTATCGGATCTGGTCAGCTGCATCTGATCGAGGGCCAGGCGATGGGCGGTGGGATCGATCCGAGTGGTCCACACTTCGCCATCGAGGTCGACGACCTGGAACAGGCGCGCCGCGAGCTCGCCGCCGACGGCATCGAGGTGCTCGACCCGGGCGGCGACCAGCTCTGGGTGCGCGACCCGGACGGCAACACGGTCGAGCTGACGCGCCGCCGGCCGGCGCGTTGAGCTCCCAGAGAGCCAACACACCGGTGCGACCCGTTCGCTCGGCCCGAGCCGGGCGCCCGTGGAGGGCGCCGGGCCCTCGGCGCCGTGCTG
>JBOHWA010000723.1:0-19660 GCA_050735855.1 Binatia bacterium | reverse complement strand
CGACCCACGTCGCGGCGATCACCTGCCACGAGCGCCAGGTGGCGTCCTGCCGGACGCCGAGGCGCAGGCCGGCGAGCGGCCGACCGACGAGGTGCGACTCGGCCGCTGCGATCGCGAAGCTCGCCGTCGGCCGGCGGATGGCGATCACAGCCATGACCGCCGGCGTTGGCGCAGGTCGTTGCGCTGCCTCTCTGGCCTCCCGTCCACCCGAGGCGAAGTAACATACCCTCTCAACCGGCGTCGACGGCACGGCTTGAGTCTGCCGGGACGGCCTCAGGGCAGATCGGCACGCGAAGCGCGGATGGCAGCCGCAGCGAGCCGCGTGTCCGGTGATGTCGACAGCGGAGGTCGAGCGGCTGTGCGCTCGCCGCCCGCCAGTGGTAGGTTCGACGCGCCGCGATGGTCAGGTCACCCACCGGGGGAGCCAATGTCGAACGAGCCCGAAAGTCTGCCAGATCTCCTGCAGTGGAACTGCGAAGTGAGCGGCGACGAGGTCGTGTACCGGTTCGCCAACGGTATGCAGATCAAGACCGAGAGTTTCACCAAGGCCGATCCGCGACGCATCCTACCGCTTGGGACCCCGCAGGGAAGCCTGATGAACCACATGGTCCATTTCCCCGAGACGGTCTGCGACCGACACGTCTTCGAGCCCTTCGCGGGTTCCGGAGCTCTCGGGTTCATGGCACTGAAGCTCGGGGCCGCGAGCATCGACTTCCTCGATATCAATCCGCGGGCGTCGGAGTTTCATCGCCACAACGCAGCCCTCAACCAGTTCGCCACCAGTCGCGTCATATCGATCCAGGGTGACATCGCGGAGTTCGCCCCGGCGCGGAAGTACGGTTTGATCCTCGCCAACCCGCCGTTCGTCCCGACCCCAGACGGCGTCGAGGGCACGTTGACCTCGAACGGTGGCCCGGAGGGAAACCGCTTGGTCGAGATCCTGCTGACCCGCCTCGACGAGCTCCTGGAGCCGGGTGGCCAGGGACTCATCTATGTCATGCAGTTCGCCAGGGACGGCGAACCGTTGATCGTCGACCTTCTCGAAAGGACCGTGCGACGCCGGCCGGTGGAAATTACGCCGACGCAACTGCAGCATGTGCCGTTCTCGACCTTCTGCACCGCCTACGTGCGGTTGTTCGGCGCGGCGGAATCCGCCATCGAGCGTTGGCGCGCCGCCATGGTCCGCACCCACGGCGACGGCCTCACGCTCTGCCACTACATCGTCGATATCGGTCCGCAATCGCAACGCGCCGCCGGCTGTGTGCTGCGCGACAACTTCGCCGAGAAATTCGGTGCGAGCTTCCGCGTGCCGTCGGATAACGGCGAGGAGCTGGCGCTCGCCCGCGTCATGGAGAACTTCGTTCCCTAGAACCTGGTCGGGAGCTCGCCGGCCGGCGTTTCGCCGTCGAGCCGGAAGCGGGCGTACACGTGGTGCCCGTCGAGGACGAGGCGCTCGACGCGCAGGTCTTCGCTGGCCGCCAGTTCGACGACGGATTCGGCCAGCCGCGCTCGTTCGGCGCGCGGCAGCGCCGGCCGCACCTGTGCGTCGTGCGCCAGGCGGAACAGATCGACGGCGGGGAGGCCGGTCAGCTCGATCACCTCGCGCAGGTCGCGGTACAGGAGCGGGTCGGACACGTCGCAGCTCCACCGTGTCAGGTCGCGCACGACCAGCAGCGTTCGCCCGGACCCGCGCACGGGAATGGCGAAGAAGTTCTCCCGCAGCTCGGTCGGCGCCGACCACGCGTCGCGCTGATGGGCAGCAAAGAAGTGAATCGCGCTGTACTGATCGGCGTAGACGGCGCGGGAATGGCCGAGGATGCGATCGAACTGCACCGCCTCCTCGGCAAAGGGCTCGTCAGCGGTGAACGGCATCCGCTGCCACTGGAGTACGGCGTTGAGGAGCACGGCTGCGCACACGGCCAGCAGGACGATCCGCCGATGGCCGGAGCGGGCCACGAGCTCGTCGAGCAGCGCGAAGCCGGAGAGCACGATGAAGGGAAAGAGAATGAACTGATGCCGCAGGAAGCCACCGAACGGGTAGCGGCCGATCAGCGCGGCTCCCATCATCGCGGTGGCGAGGATGGCCAGCGTAGCGAGCGGCGCTGCGGCGACGACCCAGTCCGCTCGGCGACGCAGGATGACCGCAAGCCCGGCGGCGAGCACGCCCAGGAGCGACACGACGACGGCGCGGGTGGCGGCCGGCAAAGCCGCGATCGGGAGCGGGCCGAACAGATCGATCTCCGCGACCAGACTGCGGCTGACGAAAGACGCGCCGCCGCGAATCAGGCCGGCGGCCAGTTCCGCCTGATCGGGATAGAACTGCGCCGCGAAGTTCATCGGCGCGTCGAAGGTGGACGTGTGGACGACGTAGACCGCGACGACCACGGCGAGGATCGGGACGATGGTCGCGAACTCGCCGCGCCAGCCCGTCCGCAGGCGCCCCCCCCACCACCTCCGGTAGGGACGATCGACCGCGGCGTAGAGACACGGCAGTGCGGCGGCAGCGACGGCGAGGAAGACGGCCGAGTAGTGTGTCAGGATCGCGGCGATGAGCGCGACGACGAACCAGACCCGCGTCCTCGCTTCGAGGCGCTCGCGCCGCGGATCGATCAGGTCGAGATACAGCCGGAAGGCGACCAGCATGAGCGCCACGCTGACCATGTAGCTGCGCACCGCGCACGCCATGATGACCGTCGTCATGGCGAGCCCGAACGTCAGGGCGCAGAGGAGCGAGACCGCGGGCGTGCGGACGACCCGCGCCGCGATCCGGCCGATGAGATAGGTGGCCACCACCGCGGCGACGATCGAGACCGCACGATAGACCAGCCGGTCCGATCCCAGCCAGGCCGCGGCGCGCAGCAGCAGATAGAAGCTTGGCGGATGCGCGTTGCGGTACACGTCCGCCCAGAAGCGGCCCCACGGCACTTCGCGGGCGATGAAGACGTGCCACCAACCGTCGAAGTCGATGCGGTGGTGGATGGCCATGTACACCATCGGCGCCGCCGCGATGAGCGAGATCACCACCAGGGGCACGCGCTGGCGCCGCGCTGCGTCATCGCTGACCACGAAAGTCTCCGCGAACGGCTGCTCACTTCAGTCGGGCGCCGGCTATAGCACACGCCGTCGCCGGGCGCGGGGCGGCCGCGCGCCCGGCCGATGGCGGGCATCAAATCGCCAGCGTCACTGGCTTGGCGAAGCTACATCAGGGCAGACGGCGTATGCGCCAGAGGCCGGTGAGGCCCATCAGGCTCAGCACCGCGAGCGCGACCGCGAGCGGTCCGGGGGCCAGCGCCAGGGCGGGCGCGGGTTGCCGGGCACACGTGATGGGACTGACCTGGTTGGTACAGGTGTCGAAGGCGTAGAGGCATTGGCCGGCCGGCAGCGGGGCCACCGCGATGGTGAAGGCGCCGGTCGGCCCGCTCGGGCCCATGCTGATGATTGGTGTCGGGCGCCGTGCACAGCGGGCGGAGCCCGAAGGCCCCCGCCCCATAGTTAACCCTTCCGTGTCAGCCGGTCGCGTACTGTCAGAGAGCTACCGCCCCGTACAGAGTGGCTCGCAAAGCCCGAAGCCCTGTTTGATGCAACCGCCGGGGTTGATGCAGACGAAGCCGTCGGGGCAGGGCGCGGTCACGGAGCACGGGAAACTATCTTGAGACACCTCAATACATACGCCGCCGCCGTCATCGAGCGCCGGCGCGCAGGCGCAGTTCGCGCCGCAGGGGAAAATGGAACCATTACAAAGATCACTCACTGGCTCACAGCCGCGGCACTGACCGATTGTATCCCCGTGCGCGAGATGGGCCGCAACCGCCGCGGGACCGACGCTGATGCTCTGTGGGTTGCCCGGATTGCCGGGCGGGATGTGACAGATGTCTACCTTCGGCGCTCCGGCCATCGCTGTCGACCCGAGCAGCAGCACCCCGGCTGCCATCAGGAACGTGGTGGACCTCTTCATGGTGCGACTCCTTCGCCGTTGTGTACACGAGAAGCCTGACATGTCGGCAAGGCGGATTGCAATGAAAATGCCTACGGCGGGGCTAGGAACCTAGCCTGAAATTGATTCCAGCGCATGCCTGAACGGTCGTCCGCAGATAGCCCGGACACGCAGGGGTTGTTGACGGAGTGCTCCCAATTCGACCCCCGCGGAGCGCTCCGGATGGCAAAAATCGCCGCGAGCGCCGTGACCGGGACACGATCGCGCTCGACGGGGTCAGTAGTGGCCAGATCGCAGCCGCCGCCACTGCGGCACCTCGGAGCCCGCCAGTGATCGCTCTACGGGCTGCCGATACACCTGACTTTTCTCTCCACCCCGATTGGAGAAAGGGGCGGCGCCTGAAACGCGAAACCCCCTGACAAGTCAGGGGGTTTCGAGAGAGCGGGCGACCGGGGTCGAACCGGCGACCTTATGCTTGGCAAGAACCCGGGGGCCGGTCGCAAAATGACCTTAACCTGTTGGAAGGCCGAAGGAAACATCGCGATGTGACCGGTGCCGACGGGGTCGGAATTCACCCGGACTTTCGGCTCGTTTTCGCCAGATTCCGGGGCAGGGGGCCGGGTCGACTTTCGCCTCAACCAAGACTCTCAGTTCTCGACTGACACCAGGGAGAGGCTGCTGCCGGACAACGAGGCGCAGGGGAAACTAGTCCTCGGCCGTCACCTTGCCGAAGACCTCTTCCTCGATCTGGTGCAGCTCATCGTCTGGGAGCAGCTCTGCCCACCGCCCCAGCGCTTCTGCGTACACTGCCTCGCGCTTGGTCGACTGTCGTGCGACGACAAACTCCCAGCTCAATTCGGCGGCAGCGATGTTGACCGCCTCAACGTCGAGAGGGCAATCAGTGGCGAGATGGTGATCGACGCCGACGAGCAGATGCTCATGCGAGATCGGCAGAAAGATCGAGTGGGGATCGTCAGTGGCCTTGGCGAGCGATTCGTACCTGCCACTCGACTCATTGAGTCGAATCGGACCCAGGTCGCCAAGAATCAAGCTACTGGGATCCAGAGTCCGGAGTGACCATGTGAGCCGCTGAGCAGGGTCCATTCGCCGAGATGGAAGAGTGCCCTTGCCCAACGCCGTCAGATGGATCTCCTTGATACCCTCCTTCGACGTTCTTCCTTCCAGTTCGCGGAGCATCATGCCGGCGAGCATCTTGATCTTGGCGGTAGTCGCTGGCGCATCGATCAGCCCCTCGGCCTGTTGAAGAAGGCGGTTGCGAAGAACGAGCGGCAGATCGTGCGGATCGACACCCAACTCCCTGGCTACCGGTTCGAGCAGCGTCTCGGGATGCTTTTTGAGGTGATCCCTCATCATCCGCCGAACTCGTTCGGGATCGTTCAAGTATCGCCCTAGAGCGGCGACGATCTGCTGCCCGGCGTGCCCGAATGCGAGGCGGATTGCGCGCGTGCGGACGGATAGGCTCGTTACGAGTCCGGCGAGTGCGTCATCTGATCCGGTTGGGATTCGGTCCGTGCTCCGGATCTCATTCACCAACTGGCCGAACTCGCCCTCGTAGTCCTGAAGTTCGTGGTCGATCCGGTCGTCATCGCCGCGTCGGTAGAAGCCTCCTTCGGCACCCACGTTTCGCGTGTTCCGCTCGACTGCTTGCCTTCCCTTTCGTAACTCGTAGATCCAAGCCTGCTTGCCGTCACGGCGGCTGGCGAAGCCGGCGAGCATGAACCGAGGCAGGTAGTGCTGGTTCTTGCCGCTCATCGCGCCGAGCATAAAATCGTCGGGTGGGTAAATCCAGGGCAGCCCACGTTCGTCAACGTGATCGGCGATTCGTCTTAACGTTGGCAGCGTCGGGTGAGTCTGTCTCGAAGGGGAGAGTCAGGTCATCGTCCTGCGGCAGGTACTTCTTGTAGTGCTTCTCCAGCGTGCGGATGCCGTGGCCGGTCTGCTCGCTCACGAACGCGAGCTTCTTCCCGATCGACAGCATGTACGAGATGTACGAGTGCCGAGTATTGTAGAATGGCCGCTCACGGACCTTGAGACGGCGAAGGGCAGGGAGCCAAATGCGCTGGTAGAAGTTCCCCTCGGTGACCGGCCCGCCGGTGGTCGTAGTGAAGACGTAGTCCATTGGCTTGGAGTGGATCGGCCAGACCTCGTTCAGCACTTCGACCGTCGGCAGGTGCAGGCGCACGGTGCGTTTGGATTTCTGGTTCTTAGTCTTGCCCTCGTCTGACCCGACGCGACTGCGTGCGACGCGGGCAGCTCCATACCGTAGGTCGACGTCGACGCGGCGAAGAGCGAACGCTTCGCTCGGACGCAGGCCTTGCCAGAACTGGAAGAACACCAGTGCGTACCAGTGACTCTGATCCTTCCTGAAGTGCCGCAAAATCAGCTTGCGCTCGGCCTCATCGTAGGGATTTGGATCGCTGTCAGGATCCTCGGGCAGGCGTTGCCAGAGGGCGCGGTCGTAGAGGTCGGTGGCGATGAATGCGTACCGCTTTCGCGCATCGCGCAACATTGCCCGCAGGGCGTGGTGAAGGGCGCGGTTGACGGCGGCGGCACCCACGCCAGCGGCGCGCAGGTCATCCTGCAGGCTCGCCAGATCCCGCCAGGTCAGCGCGTCGAGGTGAAGGTCGCGCAAGGTTGGGAGGATGTGGCGGCGCAGGGCTGACCGATACTGCTTGCCGGTCGCCTTCCGGACCTTTGGCGGCGCCAGTGTCGGCTCCCAGCTGGTGAAGAACTCCTCCACCGTCGGCCGGCCGCTGCTCAGGCGCGGCTGATCCCGCCGCGTGGGAACTACAGCGAATTCGTGGGCGCGATTCCCTCGGGGAAAGAATCGAAGGTACGAGAATGTTCCGTCTCTGATTGCCCGTGCGATGCGCTCGGCGGCTCGCTCGACGCGAACACGGTGCTCACCGTTGTCTCGGAGACCAGTGCCCTCCTTCCACTCCTGCCCGTTGACGTACAGCCGGTAGAAAAGACGATCGTGACGGTTGACGTGCACGGTGCACGCCTTGCGCGACCCGCTCACGCCCGGTTCCTCCAATGCGGGATCTCCGCGTCCTCGATGTCCTGGTGTGGAGGGGCGGTCCGAGAAGAGGCGGTTCGGTAGTGTTCGCAGAGCGATGTCCACGAAATCCGCACAGGTAGACCAGCAGGTTTGAACCAGACCGTGCCCTTCGGGAGGGTCCCGTCCTGCATCCACTTCTCCAAGCGATCGACGGACACCGTGAGCTTTGCGGCAGCCTGTTCCTTGGTCAACAGCTCTTCATGACCCGCGGCGACCACACGGGCCAGCCGCAGGATCTCACCGAGTAGTTGTTCGATGCCGCGATCCGCCATTGTCACAAAAGGGCGGGACCAACGCCGAGATCGGCGCTGCTCGACATCGTCGCCGGGCTGTTGAAGGATCTGGTCCACGGCTCGCTTACGCTCCTCGGTCCAGCGCCTCGTCGTCCGGCGTAGTGCCCACCCCGTGTTCCACGACGTTGCGCAGCCGATCGAACCGGCGCTGCAGCCGATCCGCCGACCGGTCGAGCTGAGCCGCCCGATCCCAGCATGCCCAGTACCGGCCGAACTGTTGTTGAGCGCGTCGCATCCCCCACCGCCTCGGCCGCGGCACCACGCCCGTCTCCAACCAGGCCGGTGGCATTTGCGCCCGCAGGCGCTCGGCCTCGGAGCGCAGTTCGGCTGACTGTTGACGGAGGATGGCGATCTGCGGGGGCCACTGGTGCAAGGCCGCGTCCACCGAGGTGGCCTCGCCGAGGTACGCGACAAGTTGCTGGCGGACGGCGCCCTGACGGCGCACAGATCGCACCAGCTGGTGACGCTGGTGGCCATGGCGATCGTATTTCTCGCGAACGAACATCGTCGGCACTCCGAATCGGCACAAAGGTGCACGTCGTGGGCCACGAGGCCTCGGTCATGCTGCCCTCGGTGGTGCGGCATGGCCTACGGGGCCGTCGGTAGCCCGGCTTGCGGCGAGCACGGCATCGGCGCCAAGGACCACGGCAAGCGGCCGGGGGGCAGTCGGCAAGCGGACGACGCGGACGAAACCGACCAACTTGTCCTGCTCGGTGAATGCCGGCATGCCGTCGATCAGGTCGAGCAAGACCCCGCAGCCGGCCAGCGGCGTCGCGCTGATCAGGAGCGCCCGACGACTGCGCACTGTCGCCGGCAGGCGCCACCACGCGCCGCTGGGCGTCGGTATGCGCACCATGATCTCGTTCGCGCCGGCCATGGCGGCGATGTCGACGGCAAGGCGCTCGTCGAGGAGGCGGCCGAGGGCTTCGCGGGCGTCGGCGTCAAGCCAGTGCGCGTTGCCGAGGAGGGCGACGCCGCTGTCAGCGCGCAACACTCCAGCGCGGGCACCACGATCACGATGGTCGTCTGCGGCTCGCAGACGGACGGCTCGATGCTGGTCCCCACCGCCGACGGCATGCGCGTGTACGACGTGTTCGGCGATGACGACGAGGCCCGATGTCAACACGGCGCCTTGGTACGGGCCAACGGCAACGAGGGCGTGATCGATAGGCCGCAGCCGAGGGCGCGTCGCCAAGGGGATCATCGGTTCAACCGACGATAGTCCCGGTCGGGCCGTCATGTGCGAATCGTCTACGTCTAGAGCTGGGCAAAGAGGCTCTGCAGTGCGCGATCTGCAAATCTGTCGGCGCGCGACGGCATCAGAATCGATAGGAGGTGGCGTCGATCCCGAAGAGTGTTGACCACGCAGCTGACGCCGTGAGACCGAATGGCACCCGCCAGCGAAGCGTACGACCCATTTCGCAGAACTGTCGCATGCGGCAGCGTGACAAAACGTACCTTCTCTCGCAGGTAGGTGATCCAGCGGGGCGTGCTCCAGAGATCACTGAGGTCGCTGACGCTGCAGGTCGCCCAAGCGCCTGAGCCGATCCCGATGCGAACCCTGGCGCCTTTTGCGCTGGGCTCCAGCTCGACCCGCAATGTGCGATCACCCCCAAGAAGCATCCCGCCAGTGAGGAAAAATTCGGGAGCCGCAACTGCCCGCCTCACTTGAATCTCATGCCGCAGACGGTCGAGGGTGAAGGCCTGTCCGAAATCGATCGAGACCTCTGCCTCTCGCAGGCGGAATCGATTCGCGGCGTGTGCCTCCAGCACCGCCAGCGACTGTGCGACCGCGCGGAGGTTTTGCAGGGGCGCATGCGGTGGCGCAAGGATCTGGACTGCCAAAGAATGTGGCCTGCGCGCTGCATCCAACTCGATCGTTGGCTGGTCCCGCTGGAGGGGGACATATCGTGGCGAAAATGAGTCGATACTGGGAGCATCCATGTAGCCAGGGATCGATGGCATGTTGCTCAGCGATCCGCCGTGTACGAGACTCCCCATCGGGATCACGCCGCCGAGACGAGCAAACCCAGCGGCGGCGGCGTTCATCGATTGTTGCCTGGTGCGTGCCATTTGGACCTCACGTCGGTGAATTACAGCAGCCCAACGCTCGTACGGCCGACACCGAGCGTGACAGCGAGCTTCTCCTCCAGTTGGATCGGATAGGGGTTCAGCTGCCCCAACTCGATGAGCGAGATCGTCGTCGCGTTGAGGCCAGCGCGCCGCGCTAGCTCCTTACGGCTCCAGCCACGACGTTGCCTTTCGATCGTGATCCTCTTCACTTGCGCGACCTCCTCGGGGAAGGTATTCAGTCCTGGACGAGCTATAGACGTAGATCGCAATAGAGCAAAGTATGATCCATACAGTCAAGTATTTTCTCGCATCCCCCCAATCTTGGTGGCGCGCGACGTATGAGTGCAGGCGGGGCTCGATCATCCCCGTCGCTGCACCGAAGCCCTACGACCCCTGGAAGGCGTACGGTGACGCACGCCACGGGCGACGAGAGCGGCCAGCGCCGTATCAATCTCTCCTCCGGCTCGTTCAGCTCGCGCGCTATGATTCTAGCGGACGGCCCGACGCGAAGACCGCCGAGGCTGTGGTGCGTTGGTGCAATGACAACGGCCCGCTCGGGGTGCTGCTCGACCGCGTCTCCGTTCTGTCGCTCCACCCGTACTGGCGGACGCCTGATGGGGTTTCCTCAAATCAAATTCGCGATCGCGCCGCCCGGCCAGTGGCCGCCGTGAGCATGCGCCTCGTCCGGCAGGGAGCGAACTGGATCATCCACGAGTCCATTCTCCCCGGTGTCCGGGCCAACGCATCGGCAAGGGTCGGTGAACCGGCGCTAGGTCTACCCGCGGCCCAAGCTGCCGTGGGCGCTCTCGTGCGGGAGTTGGGGTCCGGAAATTGGCGATGGGAACCGGTGAGCGAGACCTGGGGGCGATTCTTCCCGATGACGAAGGATCCAACCACGCACCTCTACCCGCCACCGGGAACAGTCGAGTTCGCGGCAGCGTATGCCGAGCCAGTGGTAGAGTTCTTGGCGGCCGCCGCGACGTTGCGGGACGCCTTGATGGCGGCGGCGACACCTACGGCGGCTGCAGCCGACCTCACGCTGCTCAACCGGCTGCACGACAATGTCGTGCGCCACGTGGTTCGCGGAGGAAACGGAGCTGCGGAGCTAGCCTGGGCCGCGCCATCTCTCCTGTCGGCGTTCGCGGTGATGTTGGTCGAGGACCTGGTCGCGGGGGGCACGCTTCATCGCTGTGCGGAGTGCGAGGCGCCATTTCTCTCGTCCGCATACCAGGCGCGATTCTGCACCCCGACGTGCCGCCAAACCTCCGCGATGCGAGCCTACAGGCAGCGCGGGAGCACCGCGGCTGCACCCAACAAGCGCCTCAAGATCGGCGATGCGTCTCGCACGCGCCCGGCCGCCAAGGAGTGAACCAAGTGGTTCAGATGGTCCCGGCGGGGAAGGCGCTGGAGATGGAAATCAAGAAAAGTTAGCGCCATGCCAAGATCACCGGCGTGTTCGCCGAGCACCTCATGCTGTATTGGCTCTCCAAGCACGGGTTCGAGTGCGCACGGATCGATCACACCGGCATCGACCTCATTGCCCGAAATCCTGTGGAAGATCGCCCGATGGGAATCTCGGTGAAGAGTAGCTGTCGGTTGCCGACACAGGAAGAGAAGCCGGTGACGATTTACCGTGCTGATCTCGACAAGGCCAAGGAAGCCTGCCGCGCCTTCGGCTGCACCCCGTACCTCGGGGTGGTGGTGGATACCGGCCCACAGATCCACGGGATGCTGGTCCGGGTGACGACAGTGGAGAGGTTCAACCCCAACATGAAGAAGACATTCCGCTGGGGGATGTCTGCGCCGTGGCGCCAACGGTACTCGGAAAACGACGACATCAAGACATTCGCCATGGAGTGCCAGACGCCTCGCTGGTGGTCACCCTGGCAGTGCGGACCGGTACGGACGGGCGACCGACTGATGTTGAGTTCGGTGTCGATGGATTGCGACCAACGCGCCCGTCGCCGTCGAATTTGAGCCGAGGCGGCAGCGCGCCACGGGTGCGGCACGCTTTCAGGTTCGCCTGGCGGGCCGCAATGAGGAGCGCGGGGTTCGGCCTACAGATCTGTGAAGTTCGTCGTCGGCCCCACCGGCTCCAACCGCCGGAGTGATCGCCGCAGGTTGGCGCGCGCGGGCGCCTCCATATTTGCGAACGTCGGGGTCTGGTAGATCTGCGGCCGGTCCAGGAACTGGCGAAGGATCACGGCGCGGCCCTGGCGGTAGGCGCCGGCCGCGTACACCGCGTTCTCGCGGCGCACCTGCTCTTCGTACTCGTCAAAGCGTGGCCGCTCGGCACCGAGGACCGCGAGGTCGATGTCGACCACCAACTCGGCCACGATCGACGGTGCCGGGGCATCGTGCCGCGTCGCCAGGATGGCTTCCCGCACGCGGTCGACGTCAGCGATCAGCATGCCAGCGTCGGCCAACACGCGGCCCGCCCAGTCGGCGCTCAGCTGCTCGTTGTCCGGGCCGGGGATCTCGTAGATCGCGTCGTGGAACCAGAGGCCGAGTTCAACGAGGCGGCAGATCCCGGCGCCGTGGCGCGGCACGACGCGCTCGTCGAGCAGGAGCAGACACTCACCGAGGTGCTGGACCGTGTGGTAGTGCCGGTGCGGCTGGCTGTACGCGGCAAGCAGTTCGGCGCCGGCTTCGGGCGGCGTGATCTCGATCTGGCGCCAGAACTCCGACCAACGCTTGAGCAGTGGGTCCTGCATCACCGTCTCCCTCCCTCGCTACTGGCCAGACCGAGCCGGTGGGCGAACGCACACTTCTCCAGGGGCGTCTCATCGTCGCAAGTGTGGTCTTAGCACGGCCTCGAACTCGTGCACGGCCGCGGCGACTCGATCACCAAAGACGTCGTTCCCTTCGCCGAGATTCCACACAATGGCATCGTTCGCCTCGATCTCGTCCGGGGTCATCGGCTTCCGTTCCAAGAAGGGCAGATCATCCGGCGCATGGGCGCGCAGGTGTTTGGTGATGTTGACCCCCAACTCGGCCAAGCACTTCTGGAGGTTGGTCCGCGGGTTCTTCAGGGTCGCACCCCACAGCGCCTCGGCCTCCAAGAGATCCGCGTCCAGCTCGACCAGCGCCGCGCTGATCCGGCTCCAGCGCTGCTGGTAGGCGTAGCGCATGTCCTTGCCCGACCATGGCCGGTCGTGGGGCCGTCGGTCGGGCCGGCTCTCGTACTCGACCGAGGACATCGACGGGCTGCGGGCAGCCTGAATCGCTTCCCGAGTCCGGTAAAGCGCCAACAGGACCCGCCGGGCGAGATCGTATTCGTTGCGGCCACGGAGTTCCGCGCGCCAAGTGTTGAGCCCGCGCCATGCCGTGAACGCGCCCACGCCCGCGGCCGCGGCGACGAACACGTTGGCCACGGCGCTGATCCAGTCGGTCACCGGGGGGCTCCCGCCAACAGCCAGTGCTCGAAGGTCATGTCGATGAAGCGTACCTCCTTGCCGATGCCCACGGCGAACTCGTCCCAATGGTCGGGGCCGCCGCGTGGCCCGACGACGATGATCTCCCCCAGGCCCGCGTTTGCCCCGAGCGCGAGCGCGAACAGCAAGCGCGCGGGTGCGTCGGCCGGGTTCAGCTGCGAGCCGATGACGATCAGCTCGGTCGTGTGCTCCAGCGCGGCAGCCGCTTGCCGCCAGATGCCGAGGAGCAATGGGTTCCGGGAGACGTCCTTGAGGTAAGTGGGGACAATGAGTCGATGGCCGTCCGACCAGTCCGCCCGGCCCTGCTCGAAGACGCGGTGGTCGTCTAATACACCGGGGAAGAACGTTGCCTTGTGCACGACCCCCGGCTCAGTGTCCCGCTCATCACGCTGCGCCCAGTTTGCTGACCCGTGGAGCTTCAGCATGAGGATCGGCGAGCCCGGCCCGGTCGGGAGATCGAAGCAATCAAAGCCGTAGCCATCAGCAACATGCCACTTGCCGGCGCGCCACAGCGCCGACTCATGCAGCAGGTCCCAGTTGAAGCTGATGATCGTGTCGCTCGGCTGGAGCCAATCGGTCCATCGAGCGAGCACGTCCAACATCCGGAGGCGGTCGATGCCCAGCGCGAAGGTCGGGCGGTCCTCGAAGACCTCCACGCCGAAGGAGTGCTGGTACGACTGGAAGGACTCCGCGATCATTCCCATCACGTGGTTCCGAAGCGTCGGCCAGTTGGTCACCTCGCCCGCCAGCGGTCCGCGGCCGAGGGCAGCAAGGTCGAGGAAGGTGAAGACTTCTTCGAGGTCGAAGCGGCGGACTGCGCGTGCAAACCGATGAAGGATCGGGTTCAGCTCGCGCACTGTCTCCTCGACGCGGAGGCTGGCCATGACCTCGCCGCTGCAGTGGTCGATGGCCCACTGCCAGAGATCGAGGCCGAGCGGGTAACCCGCGAAGACCGATGCCCCGGCACCGAGGATGAAGACGCGCTTCATGACCGCGACAGGGTAACATGGCGCAGCGGATTTCACGGGGGCACCGGAGGGGCGGGGTTTTCACCGCAGCTCAATACGTTTCCGAATCGCAGGCCCGCGACGGACGCGGCGGCAACGACCGCGTTCCGGAGCCGCGCGGACCGCCCGAGTAGCTCAACTCGTTTTGGCGGCGGCTACCGGGCGAATTGCCACACGATCTTGTCGATCCTTCGAGGGGTCCAGGTATTCGTCGCGAAGGTCTGGTTCAGCTCGGTGGCCTTGCGCTGCATGACGCCGATCAGCACCACGCCGTCGTCGACTGACAGCGACTCGGGCTTCATCCGGGCGATGGCGGCCGCTTCTGGCAGGCCGGTGACGTCCCGAAGTGCCTTTACGGCGAACTGGTCAACGGTGCCGAAGGTCTGGGGGTAGAACAGCGCGAGCAACCCCGATGCGCCGGCCGGTCCCAGGCCCTTGATCTGGTCGGCGATGAGCAGCCCGAGCCAGATGTCCGTGGGGTCGAGCGCAAGCAGGCGCTCCCGGATGCCGTCGAGCACGTTGAGGGTGCCGGTGTCGACATACTTCTTCAGCTGTCGGCTCACGGTGGCCCGCCGGTTGTTCGCGGTGTACTTCCACTTCAGGTAGTCGTCGCGCAGAAAGGTGTACCACTCGGCCGCGTCCATCTGGCGAAGGCGTTTGAGGGTGAGCGCTTCCATGCGGTGCTCCAGATCAACATGATCTGGCTTGAGGAAGTCCCAGTAGCGGTTCTCGGCCTGCTCCCACGCGCGCTGGTCGGTGGAGCGCCAGAGCAGCCGCATCGACTTGTTGGCTTTGGTCTGGGTCATCGTCGGCGTTTTCCTCAGCTCGCGCTCGTGGATTCGGTCATACCGCTCGTTGACGGTCGAAATCGACCGCGTCGGCTGGCCCCCATCCCGGTCATTCCTCTGACTTCCCCTCGGCGCGCGCTCGGCGCACGGACTCCAGCCTCTCCTTCCGTTCGTCGGCCAGCTGCTTGTCGGTGCTCGTGGTGACCTTCAGTCTCTTGAGCCCGCTGATCGCACCGTCCAGCGCATCGGCGATCTTGTTGAGCGCCTTGGCGCTCTCGTACTCGGGCGGTTCCCCGATGCGGGTCGCCCCGTCGTACTGCTGTGCATCGATCACAAACTTGGCGGCGCGCTTCTCACCCCCTTCGGTCTCATACGACGCTGTGATCACGATCGGTTTCATCTCGGGTTCGGGGAGCAACTTGCCTGCCTCCCCGAAGAAGAATCGAAACTTCTCGCCGGGCGGCAGGTAAGTGAGCGTGGTGAGCACATCGAGGCTGCGGACTTCGCGCGCGAGGATCTCATCCCGGTCCGCTTCGATCGTGAACGCAGCGTTGCGCGCCGCTCCCCGCCCGTAGTTTGTGACGACCAATTCCAGGATCATGATGTAGGCGTCGTGCGGCACGGTGTAGATGCTGAGCGCCGGCTCGGTGTCCGCCTGCCGGATGCGCCGCGTCTCGACCACGTACACGATGGTCGCGATCGCCAGCACGAAGGTCAGGATCAAGCTCAGGATGCCCTGGACTGCACTCAGGGCACCCTGATTCCGGTTCGCGAAATCGACCAGTGCTTGTAGGGTGTCCACGACCTGCTCCTCATCCTCCAGGCGACAATTCTACCCGATACCGCCGGAACAGCGCCCGGAAAAAATCGCCGATGACATTGGCCCCGCTCTTGCCTTGAAGCTCGCTGGCCCCGAAGCGGAAGACCTCGTAGCCGGCCAGTTTCAGGTCACGATCGGCGGCGACCATCCGGCCGTACTCCGCTGGGTCGGCGCGCCCACTGTCGTCGGCGTAGTGGTGCCGCCCGTCGACTTCCAACACGACGCGGATCCCGGACGGCAGCAGCATGAGGAAGTCCATCCTGAAACGCGACAGCGCCTGGGCGCCACGCTCGCTCACGGTCTTGGGATCCCAGTGTAGCCACACCTCCGGCAGGAGCGCCGGAAGGTCGGGAACCGCCTGACCAAACCCGCGATAGAACTCGCGGAACAGCAGGCGCTGCGGTGGTGAGGTGGAGGGCAAGCAGTCCCGCAGCCGTTCGTACAGCGTCTTCTTCGCCTCATCTCCGTCGGGAATGCCCTGCGTCTCGCTCCACCACTTCTGGAGATCACGCCAGCGGAGTCCGTCCGCGCCGATCGGCCGATCGTAGATGAGCACTCGATTGGCGTTGGTCACGATCTCGATGTCATTGTTCACTGCGTCGCGGAACCGGAGATCCGGCTTCACCGAAGACGCGAAGATCAGATTCTTCGGTCGCGTCGCCGCTCCTGCGTGGAGCGAGACGAGCGAGAACACCGGGTATCCACCGTCCGTGCCGGTCTCGCGGAGTTCGACGCCGGAGCGCTGCAACAGCGCGTTCACTGCCGCAACGAACTGGCGCTGGGCCTCCTCGTCCGGCCGCACGTCGCTGGACGCCAGACCTTCGAGGAACAACGCGAAGCGACGGTCAGAGGCCTCGTACGCGCCGAGCTTGTCAAACAGATCCTCGACCGACCAGTCATTGGGGTTCCGATGAACGTGCTGCTCGATCTGCGCACGGAGTGACGTATCGCGTCCTCCGAACACGACAGCGAACGCATCGCCGTCGCGATCGAGAACCCAGAGGCGGTCCAGGAGTTCATCGAAGCGGTCTGCGTCGAGAAAGAGGGCCTCCCCAGCCAGAGCGCGTGCCAATTCCCGGCGCACCCTCTTGGGGATCTCGGGTCCACGTGATCGCCGCCAGAGCAGGTCTTGGATGGTGTTGCGAACCGAGGCCGCTGGCGGATGAACCGCGAGCAGCCGCTCCGCGAACGCGGGCAGCTCTCCGTCCGGCAGGGCGTCAAAGCTGGCCAGCATGCTGAGGCGTTTGGACTCGGCAGACCGCCAAGGAAGACCCAGCCTCTCGCAGATCCGCGGCAGGTCGGGCAAGGTCCCGGCATCCTTGAGCGCCCCGACTTGGGGCCGCAGCAGGTCGCGCAGACCGGCCAAATCGTTCATGGTGAGCCGGCGAGCAGGATGGGGCTAGCTCGCGCAGCGGTGCAGAGGACGTCGGCGAGCGTCCGCGGTGGCCCCACGACCCGGTGAAGGTGACCTCGCACCCATATGTCGTGTCGCGCGGTTGAGCGGGCACTCAGGGAGCACTGGCGACCGTGCTCGCACTGCGGAATGCGTTCCTCGTTGGCGCAGTTGGCGCAGGCGGGGACTGCGGATGAGCCGGTCGTGATTGCCACCACGTCGTGGGTTGCGAGCAGTTTCTGCGCTACGAGCACACTGATCGCGACGTGCACCGACTGCCGCGGGAAGTGCCGCCAGATGAACCGGCCCCGCACTTCGATCTCCTTCCGCCGCGGCACCCACGGCTGCACCACGCGCTTGATCGTCGTCAGCTCGGCCTCGTGCTCGCGCCAGACGCTGGTGTTGCCGGCCCGCACCGCCGAGATCAGCGCCAGGAACGCCGCGGCCAGCTCGACGCTCCCGTCCTGGGACCGCGGCCACGCACGCAGCACAATCTCGACGAGCTGCGGGCGCGTGAACGAGAGCGGCGCGATCTCGACCAGCACCTCGTCCACGCCGGGGACACCCCACACCTTGGCCGCGGTCTGCTCGCGTTGCAGATAGGCGGGGCCGGTCTGCCACTGTTGGCGGGGAGAGGGCGTGCGTTGCGCTTGCTCGTGTACAGCGTGACCGACGCCGTCACCTTCGGCATCACCAGGATCCTGGGACCCCGAGGACGGCGTGGGCGTGCAGCTGACTGCCCTGCGTACGACCGGAACTTCGGCCGGCGGTATGACCGGCAAGTCGACCACCTTCCGCTTCGATGCCGTCTTGGCGGGCTGCGCGATCTGGATCATCCACAGCGCGAAGATCAGCGCCCCACCATACGTGGCCAGCACGTGTAGGTGATCAGCATGGGGGTCGGCGAAGCCCCTGTCGGCGGTCACCGCCGCCTCCAACAGCGCCACCAGCGTCATCCGCTCCCCGATCGAGCGAGAGCGGTTCAGGGCAATCTGCAGGCTCGGGATCATGCGCGCCGCGTGGGTCCGCGCCTGCGCCACCGTCCAGCTCGCGATGCGTTCGACGTCGACGCCACGTAGGAGTCGCTTGACCTCGTACGAGGGGACGATGTGCCGCGCCCAGTAGGCGGGCTGGAGCACGGGGCGACCGGTGGCCAGGCGCTCGGCCGTCTGCTTCCCCACCGCCTTCGCGACGCTGCCCCAGCTCGCGCCCAACCGCCGCGCCCGTGCCGCCGTGCGTGATGAGCACCGCGACGTCATCGGGCGGCTCGTCGAGAACGCGGGAACGGTAGGCATACGAGGCGTCTCCAGCGCGGTCGCCACCGCCAGCGCGTCCCGCTCCGTGTTCAAGAGCCGGTGCTGCAGCGCGGCCAGGAGCAGATCTCGCCGGGCGTCCAGCTCCAGCGTGAGGCTGTGGCCGCGCAGCTCAGCGGGAGCAACCCACAGCAGATCGTCGACGGTGCGGATGTGCAGGTGGTTCAGACCTCGCTTGGTGAGCAGGACCTCCACCCGCACCACCGAGCCGCGGACATAGATACGCACGCGGAATCGCGACTTGTGACCGCCGACCAGGACCCACTGCTGCCAGCCGCGGAATTGGAGCCTGCCGAACCTCGGGACGTTCAGGAAGGCGAGCAGCAGGAGCACCAGGCCGGGATCGTCGATGACGATGTCGTGCGCGATCTCGGTGCTGGAGACGAACGGGTGGCATTTGGAGGCCAAGCGCGCAGGCACATTGGTGCTGATGGCGGTGTGCACCTGCTCGGCGAGCGCCCAGGCCCGGACCGGATGGACGTGGTGATGGCTGCGCTTGCGGTGGCGGAATCGCAGCTGAAAGGCGGGCGCGTCGGGATTGAGCCGATCGTAGAGGAAGTCGATCAGCATGTCGCTGCGCGCGTGCGGCAGCAGCCACAGGCCCCGGCCGTAGGACGTAGGCGACCCTTCCCGGCGCGTGGGTGTGAAGGAGCGACCAGGCTTGTGGGTGGACGCCAATGCCTCGGTGATGATGTCGTAGAGGCGGTCCGGGTCGCCGATAGGATCCAGGGGGAAGGAGACGTCGAGGCGGTCGAAGTGGACGAAGTCGAAGAGCGGAATGTGGGTGCTAAAGTCCCTATAGGAAAGATCCGCCCCCCCGGCCCCGCAGACGATCTCGTTCGTTTCCTCGACCACCACCGCCACCACCACCAACTACCGATCGGATGATGCGCCCGCTGGACGTGAACCTCAAGAGAAAATGACGGAAAAATCGGTACTACGTGTAGCGCCACACTTTTCAAGTTTTCGGTGATCCGCCTCCAACCCGAGCCGACCGAGATCCAGCGCGCAACCCATGCGATCTGTAGGCGGGTGTGGTACGTGCGCCCGATGTTGCTGGACCGCGAGTCGCTCTTCCAGGCCTGCTACGAGGTGGCGCGGCAGACGATGTCCGAACGCCGGCCGATCGATGCCGACCACATCACAGCTCTTGCGCGGCAGTTCGCGGAGATCGCGGCCGGTCACGAGGAATTCGTTGTCGGTCAAGGGTGCGATCCTGAGCTGATCACCCGCGCGGTCGTGTACCTCGCATCTGCGCACGCGATCCCGCCAATGCGCGATGACACGGGCTGGTTCGCTCACATGCTTGCGGCACTGGTCGAGCTGGCGTGCCCCAACACCATCGTCGGGTGCGAGCAGGAGCTGTTCTTCCGAGACATCGAGGCGGGTATCGCGACGGCCCGCTCGCGGTATGAAGACTAGGGCGAAGCGGATCGGCAGGGTCGCGATCGGTCAGGCTAGGCCGAATGCCAAGGCGAGTGCATCCGCATGTCGCGACGCGCTTTTCCTCGATGGAATTGCCG
>JBOHWA010000722.1:0-6452 GCA_050735855.1 Binatia bacterium | reverse complement strand
GGGTAGGGCTGTCGCACGAAGCGCCCGTAGATCTCGTTGACGGTGGCGAAGTCGGCCAGGTCGACGAGGAAGATGGTCGTGCGGACGACATGTGCGAAGTCGAGCCCAGCCGCCTCCAGCACCGCCTGCAGATTCTGCATGACGCGCTCGGTCTCGGCGACGGTGCCACCGGCGACCAATTGCCCGCTGGCGGGATCGAGCCCGATCTGACCGGAGCAGAACAGCAGGCCGCCGTCCGCCACCGCCTGGCTGTAGGGGCCGATCGCCTGCGGCGCGCGATCGCTGTGGATGGCCGCGCGGGGCATCAGCCGCGCGCGCCTGACCGGTGACCAATGGTCCGAGGACCCTGACCCCTCCCGGCCATCGTGCGGACGGCCGTCAGGCCGCCTTCTTGATCTTGCCGGAGCGAATGCAACGGGTGCACACCTTGATGTACTTCACCGTGCCCGCGAGGTTGGCCTTGACCCGTTGCAGGTTGGGGCTCCATCGGCGCTTGGTTTTGTTGTTCGCGTGGCTGACGTTGTTGCCAACCGACGGTCCCTTGCCGCAGACGTGGCACTGGCGCATGACTTCTTCCTCCACCGTCCGCCGCCGAGGAATTTGGGAGCGCCGGACTGAACCCGGTTAGCTAGCACGGGGGTTCGGGGTAGGCAACGCGTCCGAGACGCAAGCAGGACGCCCCAGACGAGCGATCCAATGGATCCGGTTCGACCCCAGCCCCAGCCCTTGCCCTTGCCCTAGCCCTGGATGAGATAGATCCGACTCAAGGCAGTCGAGTCGGAGCCATTCCATCCAGGGCTAGGGCGAGGGCAAGGGCTGGGGCTGGGGTCGAACCGGATCCATTTTGATCTCCGCCCCTCTTCAGGCGCCCCCCGCAACCGCCTCGCCCCTTCCGCCCCGCCTCCGATTCGTGCAGGAATGCCGCCCCGCATGCCCACGACCACCGCCGCCGAGCAGTCCTACGCCCGCTACGCCCTCGGCGTCCTGGTCGTCGTCTACGTGCTCAACTTTCTCGATCGGCAGATCCTGTCCATCCTGGCGGAGCGCATCAAGGCGGATCTGGCGCTCAGCGATGCGCAGATCGGCTTCATGTACGGCACGGCGTTCGCCGTCTTCTATGCCCTGTTCGGCATTCCGCTCGGTCGCCTGGCGGACCTCTGGATCCGCACCCGGTTGATCGCGCTCGGGCTGGCGGTCTGGAGTCTGATGACCGCGGCGTCGGCGTTCGCGCGCGGCTTTGGCGAGTTGAGCGCGGCGCGCATCGGCGTCGGGGTGGGGGAGGCGAGCGCCAACCCGGCGGCCTACTCGTTGCTCTCCGACTACTTTCCGCCCGCCCGGCGCGCCACCGTGCTGGCGATCTACTCGAGCGGCATCTACCTTGGCGCCGGGCTCGGATTGTTCATCGGCGGGCTGATCGTCGAGCGCTGGGACGCCGCCTACGCCGGCGTCGCGGCGCCGCTCGGGCTGCGCGGCTGGCAGGTGGCGTTCCTCGCCGTCGGGTTGCCCGGCCTGCCGCTGGCGCTCTGGGTGTCGACGTTGCGCGAGCCGCGGCGCGGACAGAGCGAGGGACGCGCCGCGGAGGCGCGGCACCCGCACCCGTGGCGTGAGTTCGGCCGCGAGCTGCGCGCCGTCATTCCGCCCTTCACGCTGCTGCACCTCGGGCTGCAGGGGCGCCGCCCGCTGCTGATCAACCTGGCGGCCGGTGGGCTGATTGGGCTCGCCGTCGCCGGCCTGATCGCGGCGTTGGGGACGCCGGCGCAATGGATCGCGCTCGGCATCGGGATGTACGCCGCCGTCTCGTGGGCGCAGGCGTTGGCGCTGCGCGACCGCGCCGCCTACGCGATGATCTTTCACACGCCGACGCTGCGCTACAGCGCCGTCGGTTTCGCGCTGCTCGCCTTCACCGGCTACGGCATCGGCTTCTGGGTGCCGCCCTACTTCATCCGCGTGCGCGGGGTCAGCGAAGCGGAGGCCGGCCTGCTGCTCGGCGGCACGGCGGCGGCGGCCGGTTGGCTCGGGGTCACCGTCGGCGGGCTGTGGTCCGACCGCTGGCGGCCGCGCGCCGCCGCGGCGCGGCTGTACGTCGGGATCGTCGCGGCGCTCGCCCCCCTGCCATTCGTCGTCTGGATGCTGTCGACCGACATCCTCTGGCTCGCCTTCGCGCTCACCGCCGCGACCAACTTCGGCACCTCGATGTGGATCGGCCCCGGCGCCAGCACAGTGCAGGACCTGGTCGCACCGCGCGTGCGCGCCAGCGCCGCCGCCGCCTATCTCCTGGTCGTCACCTTCATCGGCCTGGCGCTCGGCCCGTACACCATCGGCTACCTGAGCGCCGCGCTCGGCGATCTGCGCCTGGCGATGCTGTGCGGATTGGTGGTCAACCCGGTGGCGGCGCTGCTGCTGTGGTTGGGGTCACGGCATCTGGCGGCGGACGAGGCGAGGATGAGGGAGCGAGCCGAAGGATGATCGATGGGATGAACGGATCCGGCTCGATCCTAGCCCTAGCCCTAGCCCTAGCCCTAGCCCTGTCTCAAATGGCTCCGGCTCGAAGTCGTTGAGTTTGATCGATCTGATTCAGGGCAAGGGCAAGGGCAAGGGCAAGGGCAAGGGCTAGGGCTAGGGCAAGAGCTGGGGCTGGACTTGATCCATTTCATTTCTGCTTGGCCATGCGCTGCACCAGCTTGGTGGTCGAGTACCCTTTGGCGAACTTCAGCGACTTCACTTTCCCGCCGCGGGCCAGCACCAGGTCGGCGCCGACGATCTTGTCCGGCGTCCAATCGCCGCCCTTCACCAGTACGTCGGGCTGGAGGGCCTTGATCAACTCGTAGGGGGTGTCCTGGTCGAAGATGACCACGACGTCGACCATCTCGAGCGCAGCCAGCAACTCGGCGCGGTCGCGCGCGGGGTTCAGCGGCCGCTCGGGGCCCTTGCCGAGGGCGCGCACCGAACGATCGCTGTTGACGCCGACCACCAGCACGTCGCCGAGCCGTCGCGCGGCGCGCAGGTAGCGCGCGTGCCCTGGGTGGAGCAGGTCGAAGACGCCGTTGGTGAAGACGACGCGCCGGCCCTGGCGGCGCAGCGCGGCGAGGCGCCGGCGCAGGGCGGGGAGGGAGGGGCGCTTCAGGTCAGGAGTGGGCATGGGGGGCTCCGACTGGTCGCCGAGCCAGGGTCGTGAGCATCGCAACGATCTGCAGCAAGAGCTCCCGGCCGGCCGCCAGCGGTTCCGGCACAGCGATCTGGATGCGGGCGCAGACGTCGAGGATGGCGGCACACTCGGTCGCCGAGCGGCGCGCCATCCGATAGAAGCGCGCCTTGTCGGCGGCCGAGAACTCGCCCGCGCCCTCCGCGATGTCCAGGCAGATCGACGCGGCCGCACGGTAGAGTTGATCCGCCAGGTAGGCGCGTCCGCGTGGCATCGCCCCGACGACCTGCTCCGCGAGAGCGAGAAAGTCCAGCGCCGATCGATAGACGATCAGCCGCTCGTGATCGAAGCTTCGCATGGCCCACCACGCTAGGCCGCCTGCGCCGCCGGCGACAATGACTGCCGAGGGTCGAGACATCGACGCGCGAGACGAGAGAGGGAGATCTGTCGCAGCCGGCCGAAGACTGAGGCGCGGCAAGGTGCGTCTAGGAAAGGACGATTCTGAGTCGATCCCAGCCCTCGCCCTCGCCCTAGCCCTCGCCCTCGCCCTAGCCCTAGCCCTAGCCCTGTAAGAAATGGGTCAGCCTCAAGACCATGGAGCCAGAGCCGTCTGACCCAGGGCGAGGGCAAGGGCAAGGGCAAGGGCAAGGGCTAGGGCTAGGGCAAGGGCAAGGGCTAGGGCTAGGGCTAGTTCGGATTCTGCCTGGCTCTGTAACCCGAGGATCGGGTGTGTTACTCACCCCCCCATGCCCGATTTTCGCCGGCGGGCGGTGCGGGAAAGCATGACCGTCCGCCTCGACGTCAGCGGCATGCTGAGCGACGCGATTGGCGCCGATGGGCTGACCCGGGCGGAGGTCGAGGGGCTGGCAGTGCGCGCCGCGGAGAGTGCGCGCGCCCTGCAGGCGCGGCGCGCGGCGGGGGAGTTGCCGGTCTTCGATCTGCCGCAGGACACCGAGATGGTGCGGCGCATCGGCACGCTGGCGGCGGAGGTGCGGCAGGACGTCGACACGCTGGTGGTGCTCGGCATCGGCGGCTCGGCGCTCGGCAGCCGCGCCATCCTGGAAGCGCTCAGCGACGGCGCGGTGCGGGTCGAGGTGGCCGACAACGTCGACCCGTGGAGCTTCGGCCGCCTGCTCGACTCGCTCGATCTGACCCGCACGGCGTTCAACGTGGTGAGCAAGTCGGGCGAGACGGCGGCGACGATGGCGCAGTTCCTCATCGTGCGCGACCGCCTGCTGCGCGCGCTCGGCGCCATCGATTACAAGACGCGCGTCATCGTGACGACCGACGGCGAGCAGGGCAGCCTGCGCCAGATCGTCAACGACGAGGGCTTCCGCGATCTGGTGGTGCCGAGCGGCGTCACCGGGCGATTCTCCGTGCTGACTGCCGCCGGCCTGTTTCCCGCGGCGGTCGCCGGCGTGCGCATCGAGGACCTGCTCGCCGGCGCGGGGTGGATGGACAGCCGCCTGCGCGCCGAGCGCCTGGGCGACAACCCGGCGCACCTGCTGGCGGCGCTGCTCTATCTGGCCGAGATCAAGCGGCACAAGAACGTCGTCGTGTTGATGCCGTACAGCGACCGGCTGCGCGCCTTCGCGCGCTGGTTCGCGCAGCTGTGGGCCGAGAGCCTGGCCAAGTCGGCCGATCTCGAGGGCAACCCGTCGCACAGCGGGCAGACGCCGGTACCGGCGGTCGGCGCCACCGACCAGCACGCGCAGCTGCAGCTCTATCTCGACGGGCCGCCCGACAAGGTGGTGGTGTTCCTGCGCGTCGAGGATCACGGGCGCGAGATCGAGATCCCCAGCGCCTACGGCGATCTCGAGGGCGTCGGCTATCTGAGCGGCAAGGGCCTCGGCGCGCTGCTCAACATGGAGCAACGCTCGACCGAGCTCGGCCTGCAGCGCCGCGGGCGCATGGCCATGACGCTGGCGCTGCCGCAGCTCAACGCCTTCACGCTCGGACAGCTCTTCTATCTCTTCGAGGCGGCGACGGTGTACGCTGGGGCGCTGCACCGGGTGAACAGTTGGGACCAGCCGGCGGCCGACGAGGGGCGACGGCTGACCTTCGGCCTGGCCGGTCGCAAAGGCTGGCAGGATCGCGCCGCGGAGGTGGAGGAATGGCTGGCGGGCAAATCGACCCACGACATCGTGTGAGCGAGGCGCCCGCCGCCGGCGGGCCGCGGCGCGTGCACGTGCTGCCGCAGGCGGTCGCCGACCAGATCGCCGCCGGCGAGGTGGTCGAGCGACCGGCCTCGGTGGTGAAAGAGCTGGTCGAGAACGCCCTCGACGCTGGCGCGCGCCACATCGCCATCGAGCTCGAGCAGGCCGGCAGCGGCCTGATCGCGGTGCTCGACGACGGCGAGGGTATGGGCGCGGCCGACGCCGAGTGTGCGTTCCAGCGCCACGCCACCAGCAAGCTGGCCAGCGTACACGATCTCGAGCACATCGCCACGCTCGGCTTTCGCGGCGAGGCGCTGGCGAGCATCGCGGCGGTATCGCGCACGACGCTGGTGACGCGGCGCGCCGGCGAGCTGGCCGGCACGAGGGTGGTGGTCGAGCACGGCGTGCGCCAGGAGACGCGCGAGATCGGCACGCCGCTCGGTACGCGCATCGAGGTCGCCGACCTGTTCGGCAACACGCCGGCGCGGCGCAAGTTTCTCAAGGCGCCGGCGACCGAGGTCGGGCACGTCAGCGAGCTGGTGACGCGCTGTGCGCTGGCCTGGCCGCGCGTCGGCTTCGTCCTGCGCCACAGCGGCCGCACGCTGGTCGAGCTGGCGGCGGTCGAGGACGATGCGGAGCGCGTCCGCCAGGTGTTCGGCGCCGAGCGCTCGCCGGCGCTGCTGCCGTTTGCCTGGCGCGCCGGCGGCGGCGCGGTGGTCGGCTGGCTGACCGATTCGCACCTGACCTTCCCCAGCCCGCGGCACGTCTACACCTACGTCAACCGGCGCTACGTGCGCGACAAGCTGGTCACCCACGCGCTGCTCGCCGGTTACAGCACGCTGCTGATGCACGGGCGCTATCCGGGCGCGGCGGTGTTTCTCGACGTGCCGTTCGAGGACGTCGACGTCAACGTTCACCCCGCCAAGTCGGAGGTGCGCTTCCGCCGCGCCGGCGCCGTGCACGAGTTGCTGGCGCAGGCGGTGCAAGCCCGCCTGCGCGAGCAGGGCCACGATCCGCGCCGCAGTACGGTCAGCCTGGGGGCGCCGCCGCTGCCGCAGATGCCGCTGCGCCTGAGCGTGCCGGTGCCGGGCGCGGCGTGGCCGGCGGCGCCGCTGCGCCTGATCGAGCCGGCGGCCGACGCGGCGGCGCTGGCG
>JBOHWA010000721.1:0-8211 GCA_050735855.1 Binatia bacterium | reverse complement strand
GGCGCCGAGGGCCCGGCGCCCTCCACCAGAGCCGGCGTTGGAGTTCGAGGCGGCCGCGGATGCGGCGTTGGAGCCGGCGACGGCGGCGGCGTCGAAATCGCTGTCGACCACTTTGGCGTCCCATCCGATGGCGCGGAACACCGCGCCACCCTCGTCGATGCCGGAGTAGTAGAGCGTCATGACGACACCCTTCACCCCGAGGTTGATCATGCGCAGCAGGCCGGCGAGCGGTTCGGGCACAGCCGTGTGGTGCTCGGTGAGGCGCACGAGGGCGCGGATGGCGAAGCCCGGCAGAACGCGGAAGACGGCGAGCAGGGTGGTGATGCCGTCGCGATCGCCTTCGTTCATGTAGGCGAGCATGCGGTCGGCCTGTTCGGCGCAGCCGGAAGCGGAGAACGACGGCAGCTCGCCGTCGCCGGGGATGAGGATGTCGCCGAGCTTGCGCAGGCCGGCGAGCTGCGCCGGGGTGAGCAGCGCCGCGCTCATCCGCCGAGGTGTCCGAGGATGGTGTCGCCGGCCTGGCTCGCCAGCGCCATGATGGTGAACGAGGGGTTGATCCCGGGCGCGTTGGGGAAGACGCTCGAGTCGGCGGCGTAGATGTTGTCGAAGCCGTGCAGGCGGAACTCGGGCGAGGTGACCGAGCGGGTCGGGTCGACACCGAGATTGCAGCCGCCCATCAGGTGCAGGCCGATGGCGATGTTGCCCTCGATGATCTCCGTCGCGCCGGTGGCGTGGAAGATGTTGCGGATCGCCGCCAGGCCGCGCTCGCGGCGGCGCCCGTCCTCGTCGTTGAGGCGTTTCTCGACCACCGGCAGGCCGCGCTTGTCGACCCGGATGCGGCCGGGGTTGGTGTCGCGCACGGCCACCTCGATGCAGGCGAAATGGGTGATCTGCTTCATGCGCCGCAGGTGCGTGGCGCCGAAGCCGGGCAGCAGCATGGCGATCGCGACCGGCGGGGCAAAGACGTTCTCCAGCTTGAAGCCGCCGCGGCGGAAGATCGGGTCATCGGATTTGTACGACTGCAGCGGCCCGCGATGGGCATTGATCGGGCGGTCGTAGACGCCCAGCGTCATATACTGCGGGTGGGTGTAGAAATTGTGCCCCAGCGCCGGCAGGCGGCGCTCGAGGTCTGAGGCGAGCAGCAGGCGGGTGTTGCCGATGGCGCCGGCGGCGAGCACCAGGATCTTGCCGCGGAGGGTGGCCTGGGCGCCGCGCGTGCTGCCGCTGACGGCGACTTCGCCGGGGGTATGCTCAACGCGGCGCGCCTCGAACTCCGGCACCAGCTCGAGGCCGGCGGCGCGGGCGCGGCGCAGCAGCGTCACCGGCATGCTCTGCTTGCTTTCGATGCGGCAGCCCGCCAGGCACTCGATGCAGCAGTTGCCGTCGGCGAAGCGGCAGTCGCGCTGCGCCCGGGTCAGCGGCGCGCAGCGATAGCCGTTGGCCGCGAAGCCGTCGCGGAACACCGCGGCGTTGCCGTTGGCGAACTCCTCCGACACCTGCTCGGTACAGATCTGCGCGGCGGCCCGATCGTACCAGGGGTCGAGGGCGGCGCGGGTGAGGAAGTCGACACCCGACGCCTCGCGCCAGGAATCGAAGGCCGAGTCGTCGAAGCGATCGACCAGCGCCTGGTTGACCACCGAGCCGCCGCCGACCACCTTCGGCCGCAGCAGACCGATGCTGGCGTCCGCCGTCAGCTCGATGCCGCCGCCCCAATAGAGCTGCGAGTTGGCGTCGACCTCGCGGCGCGGGTACGTCGTGCGCTCGAAGTCCTGGCCGGCCTCGAGCATGACGCACTTCAACCCCGCCTGCACCAGGCGGTTGGCGATGAACGAGCCGGCGACGCCGGCGCCGACGATGACTGCGTCGTAGATCATCTGAAGAAGCTCACCACAGAGGAACACCGAGGCACACAGAGGCTCCTAGAATGTCTGCCATCGCGGATGAGGACGGAGTTTCCGGCAGTTCCTCTGTGACCCTCTGCGCTCTCTGTGGTGAAAAGCCGCCTTCACAGCGGCTCCGCCGCGCCGAAGCTGCCGTGCATGTGCTCCATCCACATGGTCATGAAGGCGCGCTTGGGCAGGCCGAGGCTGCGCAGCTCGTCGGCGATCGGGTGGGCGCCGAGGGTGAGCTCGGCACCGCCGAGGTGGAAGCCGACCTGGCGGGCACCAGAGCTGAAGGCGGTCTGGTGCGGGCGGCCGTCGATGAAGGTGTAGGTGGTCATCACCGACTCGGGCAGGGTGCGCGTGCCGCCGCGCGGCAGCGACAGGGTGAGGACGTGCGAGCCCTGCATGTACAGCGCGCAGGTGGCGCGCTGCTCTTCCTGGGTGAAGTCGATGCGCTCGACGGTCTTCGGAAAGCCCCAGATGGTGGCGCCGGCGTCGCGGGTGAAGCTCTGGTCGACCGGCAGATGCCGGATGTAGGTCGCCACCTTGCCGCGCACCATGTCGGTCAGCGTGCTGAGATAGGGCACGCCGGTGGCGCTGCCGCGGCGGCGGACGAAGAAGGCGATGGAGACCTCGTTGTAGTCGCCGAGGTCGTTGTCGCGGTAGTCGATGACGGCGATGCTGCACAGCGCCTTGCCGGGCCAGATCTCCACCGGTTCGATGGCGGTCCCCGGGATCAGCCGGCGCGCCGCCGCGGCGGATACCACATAGGTCGCCGCGCCCGACGCCGCATCGCGCACGACGACCGGTAGCGTGACGGTCTGCCCCTGGATCTCGTAACGGCGCGCCCCGGCGGCCTGCACGCCTGCAATGGCATTCATCGACGATTCCTCCGCGAGAGTGGGTCGATAACACGGCGGGCGAGGGGAACGGAACCGTCACGGGAGAGGCTGGGTGTGAGTCGGATCGGACTGGTCGGGACCGGGGTCGAGCCTGACCCATCAGAGCGGGCGAGCCGCCCACGCTCCCAGCGGTGAACGCCCTGCTCGCCTGCGCAGCGCTCGCTCCCGGCCTCGCGAGCAGGGTCGGTCGCCGCCTACTCGCCTGCCCGGCGTTCGCGAGCTGGGGAAGGTCGCCTCGTTGAGCGTAGGGCGCTCACGCTGGGAGCGCGGGCGGCTCGCCCGCAAGCGGCGCGCTGCGCGCCGCTCATCTTCAGCCCGCACGGGCCCACACCGCGGCAGTGTTCATCCACGTCCAACTGTGGTTTCGTTTCACCGATGATCCCCCGCCTGCTCACCATCGCCGGTTCCGATTCCAGCGGCGGGGCCGGCATCCAGGCCGACTTGAAGACGTTCACCGTCTTCGGTGTCTACGGCATGAGCGCCATCACGGCGCTGACGGCGCAGAATACGCGGGGCGTCAGCGGCATCTTTCCGGTCGCGCCGGCGTTCGTGCGGGCGCAGATCGATGCGGTGGCGGACGACATCGGCATCGATGCGGCCAAGACCGGCATGCTGGCCACCCGCGCCATCATCGAGGCGGTGGCGGACGCGGTGCGCGCGCACCGCATCGCGCCGCTGGTGGTCGATCCGGTGATGGTGGCGCAGAGCGGCGCGCGGTTGCTCGAGGACGACGCGCGCGCCGCGCTGCTCGGCCAGCTGCTACCGCTGGCGGCGGTGGTGACGCCGAACGTGCCGGAGGCCGAGGCGCTGCTCGATCGGCGCGTCGCATCGGTCGGCGACATGCGCGACGCAGCCCGCCGCCTGGTCGACGCCGGGGCCGCCGCCGCCCTGATCAAAGGCGGGCATCTGGAGGGCGCCGAGGCGGTCGACGTGCTCTTCGACGGCATCGACCTGCACGAGCTGCGCGCCGCCCGCCTGGCGACCCCGCACACGCACGGCACCGGCTGCATGACCGCCGCCGCCCTCGCCGTCGGCCTGGCACAAGGCCTGCCACTGCTCGCCGCCGCCGAACAGGCCAAGCGCTTCATCAGCGCCGCAATCGCCGCCGGCCTCCCCCTCGGCCGCGGCCACGGCCCCGCCAACCCCCTCGCCTGGCGCCGGTGAAACAAGGCCCGCGGCAAGCGGGCCCTTGAACGGGCGGAGCCTGCGCTTCTATGGTGCCGCCCTTGCGAGGAGGTTGGTGATGGCGAGAGTTGAATTCGGGGTGATGCTGCCGCAGATCAAGCGCAGCTGGCAGGAGACGCGCGCGGCGGCCGAGACGGCGGAGCAGCTCGGGTTTCACTCGGTGTGGGTGAACGATCACCTGTACGGCGTACCGATGGCGTCGATCCCGATCATGGAGGCGTGGACGTTGTTGTCGGCGGTCGCCGCGGTGACCGCGCGCGTCGAGCTCGGCACGCTGGTGTCGCCGGTCGGCTTCCGCAATCCGGCGCTGCTCGCCAAGCAGGTCGCCACGCTCGATCAGATCAGCAACGGCCGCGTCATCCCCGGCCTCGGCAGCGGCTGGTTCTCGGCCGAGTTCGAGGGTTACGGCTATCCGTTTCCGCCCATGCAGGCGCGCCTCGAGCAGCTCGACGAGGCCTGCCAGCTGCTGCGGCGCATGTGGACCGACGAGCAGACGACCTTCGCCGGCAAGCACTTCGTCACCGACGCGGTCTACTGCGCCCCCAAGCCGGTGCGCCGCCCGCCGATCCTGATCGGCGGCGGCGGCGAGCGGGTGCTGCTCAAGCTGGTGGCGCGCCACGCCGACATCTGGAACAACCTTGCCGTCAACCTCGACCAGCTGGCGCACAAGGTCGAGATCCTGCACCGCCACTGCGAGCGCGAAGGCCGCGATCCGGCCGGCCTGCGCATCTCGCAGCAGACGATGGTGGTCATCGGCCGCGACGACGCCGACGCGCAGTCGAAAGCGGCCAAGGCGGCGCGCATCTACGGCGGCCACATGGGCCGCGGCATCGCCGGCACGGCGGCGCAGTGCATCGAGCAGATCGAGGCGCTGCACCAGCAGGGCTGCACGCTGATCCTGATCGAGTTCTTCGGCCGCGACCTGCGCGAGCCGGCGGCGCTGTTCGCCGAACAGGTGATGCCGGCCTTTGCCTGATGGAACCCTGGCGTATGGCGTATGGGGTGTGGCTGGCGATCGTCCTTCTCGCCGCCGGCGGCGTGCACGCCGCCGAGCCGGGCGCGGCGCCGCCGCAGGTCCGCCCGCTGGGCAGGTACCCGCTGTGCGAGGCGTCCGGCGCCCGGCTGGTGCAATGCGATTCGATCAGCTCGCACGTCTGCCTGCTGGTCGCCGACAACGAGCAGGGCGAGACGCTCTTCTCGTTTCCGACCGATGCCGACGGCGCCACCGGCGACGGCGAGCCGGTGGAGCTGGCCACGGCGAAAGGCCAGCTGAAGGACATCGAAGCGATCGAAACACTGCCCGATCGGACCATCCTGCTGCTGGGCTCGCACAGCCGGCGCTCGTGGGACAGCGACAAGCGCTGCAAGCTCGACGACGAGCGGCAGAGCTTCGGCGTCTTCCTGCGCACCGGCACGGTGCTGACCGGCGCGCTGGTCAGCACCGACGCGGAGCGCTGGAAGACCCTGCTGTCGAAGAACGGCTGCGCGACCGAGCTCATCGCGTTCGGCGACGTGCGGCAGGCGTCGCGCCTGCGCCGCGACCTGTGCACCGCGCTCGCGCAGGCGAACGAACTGGCGGAGACGTCGGCGGCGCTGTGCAGCGCCTCGCTCAACCTCGAAGGCGCGGCCGTGCTGCCCGACCGGCGCATCTGGTTCGGCGTGCGCAGCCCGGTGCTGCAGGGCAAAGCCTTCGTGCTGCGCCTGAAGAGCGTCAAGGCGCTGCAGTTCGACGCCATCGCCAGCCTCGACCTCGGCGGCGCCGGCGTGCGCGATATGGCCGCCGCCAACGGCTGGCTGTGGGTGCTCGCCGGCCCGGCCGCCGACCGCGCGGAGAACGGGACCCTGTGGAAGCTCCCCGCCGCCAGCCTGACCAACGGCGCCGAGCTCAGCCCGCAGCAGGTCACGACGGCCGTCCCCCTGCCGCCGTTTTCCGAGGGGCTGGCGATCGACGTCGCCGGCAAGCGCGCCTTCATCGTCGTCGACGGCGATGCGAAGGGCGGCAAGCAGACCGGCAAGTGCAAACAGGACGCCGGGCAACTCGTGCTGCCGCTGGATCTGAGCCCGCCGGTGACGGATACCCCGACCCCCGCCGCCGAGGCCACACCGGTGCCGGCGACGGCGGCGCCGCAGCCCTGAGCGGAAGAAGAAGGAATTCAACGCGGAGACGCAGAGGCGCGGAGGGCGCGGAGCCGGACTATGAAACAATTTCTCGGTACCCACACCGATCGGGAACGAGCGGTGGGCCTACCTCCGGTTGTTCCTCCTCTGCGATCTCTGCATCTCCGCGTCTCTGCGTTGAAATCTTTCTCCGGCCAATGACACCCAACCATCTCAGCTTCGGCGCCCAGGCGCTGCGCTACTTTCAGCGGCCGCACGAGGCGGTGCGGCGTACCCCGATCGACGCGCCGGCGGCGTGGCGCGGCGCGGCGATGGCGCGCCGTGACGACTGGATCGTGCAGCTCGGGGCGGCGCAGATCGACGAGTTGGCGGGCGCGGCCGATGCGGTCGAGGCGCGCGGTCTGGGCCTCGACGCGGTCCGCCGAGAGGACTTTCTGCTGCCGACGCTCGCCGCACAGATCGCCGGTTGGGCGCGCGAGCTGGCCGGTGGGCGCGGCTTCCTGCTGGTGCGCGGCCTGCCGGTGGCGCGCTGGGGCGACACGCGCGCGGCGCTGGTCTACTGGGGGATCGGGCAACACCTCGGCGAGCCCGGCGCGCAGAACCCGCAGGGCGAGTTGCTCGGCCACGTGGTCGACACCGGCGAGGACGCCGCCAACCCGTTCGTGCGCCGCTACCGCACCGCCGGCCACATCGCCTATCACTGCGACCTCGCCGACGTGGTCGGCCTGCTCTGCCTGCGCACCGCGCGGCGCGGCGGCGCAAGCCGCATCGCCAGCTCGGTCGCGGTCTACAACGAGCTCCTGCGCCAACGCCCCGATCTGATCGACCGGCTCTACGAACCGTTCTGCCTCGACACGCGCGAGGAGTCGGCCGACGGCCGCCTGCCCTTCGTGCCCGCCATCCCCTGCCGCTGCACCGGCGGCGTGCTGCGCACCTTCTATCACAGCGACTACTTCCGCTCGGCACCGCGCCATGCCGAGGTGCCGCCGTTCACCGCCGACGAGCAGACCCTGCTCGATCTCTACGAAGCGATCGCCGACTCCCCCGCGCTCTACCTCGACATGCAGTTCGAGCCCGGCGACATCCAGCTCATCTCCAACCACTTCACCCTGCACGCCCGCACCGCCTACGAAGACGGCGCCGAGCGCCGCCACCTGCTGCGCCTCTGGCTGTCGCTGCGCTAGAGCGGAACGCGCACCGCGCAGCGCGAAGCACACAACGAGGGCCCTATGAAACCTACCCCCATCCTCGACGGCCTCTGCTTCGGCGAAGGCCCGCGCTGGCACGACGGCAAGCTGTGGTTCTCCGACATGCACGCGCTGTGGGTGATGACGGTCGACAGCGCCGGGCGGGCCGAGAAGATCGTCGAGGTGCCGGGACATCCGTCCGGTCTCGGCTGGACAGCGGACGGGCGCCTGCTGGTGGTCTCGATGGAAGACCGCCGCCTGCTGCGCCTCGATCCGAGCGGGCTCACCGAAGTCGCCGACCTGAGCCAGCTGGCGTCGTTCCATTGCAACGACATGATCGTCGACGCGCGCGGCCGCGCCTACATCGGCAACTTCGGTTTCGACCTGTACGGCGGCGTCGCCCCGGTGCCAACCAACCTGGTGCTGGTCGAGCCCGACGGCCGCACCCGCGTCGTCGCCGACGAGCTGATGTTTCCCAATGGGACGGTCATCACGCCGGACGGTCGTACGATGATCATCGGTGAGTCGTTCGCGGCGCGCCTGACCGCCTTCGACATCGAGCCGGATGGCTCGCTGGCCAACCGGCGCGTCTGGGCGCAACTGCAAGGCGACGTGCCCGACGGCATCTGCCTCGACGCCGAGGGCGCCGTGTGGGTGGCCTCGCCGCTCAGCCACAGCGTGCTGCGCGTGCGCCAGGGCGGCGAGGTGACCCATCGCATCGCGGTCGAGAAGCAGGCGTTCGCTTGCATGCTCGGCGGCCCGCAGCGCCGCACCCTGTTCATCTGCACCGCCAGCGACGGCGCGCCGGCGACCAGCCAGGCGCTGCGCGACGGGCGCATCGAGATCGTCGAGGTCGACGTGCCCGGCGCCGGACTGCCGTGAACTGACCGCTTGGTGGCGAGCCCGCCGCTTGCATGGCAGCACAGCGAGCCGTGG
>JBOHWA010000720.1:0-1500 GCA_050735855.1 Binatia bacterium | reverse complement strand
GCGTACTCGGGCGGGCGCGGGTCGTGTTCGAGGGCACACAGGATGGGATCGCAGCCCGGCGGCAGCGGCGGGTTGTCGGCCGGCGTCAACGGTGTGAGCGAGGAGTGCTCGAAATTGGGCTGTGCGCCGCCGCCGTCGAGGCCACGTCCCGGCAACAGCAGCGCCGCCGGCACCAGGTCGCGGCGCGCGCCGGCGAGCAGCAGCGCGGCGTAGGCGCCGATACCGGCGCCGGCCAGCGCGGCACCGCCGAGGACAGCGAGTGCGGCGTCGGCATCGGCGGCCAGCAGCTCGGCTGTATACCCGCCGCCGGGCAGTGCGTCGGAGCGCCCGTGGCCGGCGAAGTCGAGCCCGCAGACCTGCCCCGGCCAGCCCGCCGCCGCCTCGCTCCAATCGCGCGCCGAGCCGCCGAGGGCGTGCAGCAGCAGCAGCGGCGGCGCCGCGCCCGTGCCGCCCAGGTCGTGCAGCTCGAGAGCGCAGCGCCCGTGCTGGATGCGCATCACGCCGCCTCGAGATAGTCGCGGATGAGCGCCGCGGTCTCGCGCGGGCGCTCGATGTGGACGAAGTGCCCGGCGCCCTCGACGGTGGCGCGCTCGAGGCGGCGGACACCGGCGAGGCGCGGGCCGAGGATCGACTCGGGCAGCGGCCCCCAGGTGTCCTGCACCGAACCGATCACCGCCAGCATCGGGTGCTGCAGCCGCGCGTAGCCGAGCCCGATCCACTCCGGCACCCACGGTCCGGCGTTGTGCGCCAGCAGCGGATCGGCCTTCCAGCGCCAGCCGTCGTCGGCCTGACGCGCGGCGTGGAAGACGAAGTAGCGCAGCCACTCGAGGGTCAGGAGCGGGTTCTGCGCCCGGCGGCGCTCGATCAATTGGTCGAGGCTGGCATAGGGCCGCCAGTCCGGGCGCTGGGTGGCGGCGCGGCGCTGATCGAGGAAGGTGCTGAGCCGCGCCGTGGTCCCCGCCAGCTCCTCGGGCGTGAACGGCGGCGGGCCGAAGCCGTCGATGTTGACCACCTTGCGGGCGCGATCGCCGGCGGCGCACGCCGCGTCGACCACCTGGCCGCCGCCGAAGCTGTGCCCGATCAGATGTGCCGGCGCACCGATCCAGCTGAGCACCGCGACGATGTCGAGCACGTGCGTCGCCCAGGTGTAGTTGCCGGCGCGGTCCGAATCGCCGTGGCCGCGCGCATCGAGCGCCACGACGCGGTAGCGATCGGCCAGCAGCGGCGCCAGCAGCGCGAAGCTGCGCGCGTGATCCCAGTAGCCGTGGCAGAGCAGCAGCGGCGGCGCCTGCGCGTCACCCCACTCGACGACGCGGATGCGCACGCCGCCGGAATCGACGAACCCCTGGCGCGCCGGCTCGACGGCGCCGGGATAGGTGGGGGCGGACATGCCGTCACCCCTAGCCGGCCGCCGACGGCGCGATCAAGGTAGTGTGACGAGCGTGGGACGAGGGCATCGCGCATCCCGACGCACAGGATTGGCACCGGCCTGGAGGGCGC
>JBOHWA010000719.1:0-7562 GCA_050735855.1 Binatia bacterium | reverse complement strand
CCGCCGGCCCGGCCGCGGCAGGCCCGGCCACGGGCGGCCTGCTCGACCGCCTGCCTGACGGCCCGCCCGGCGCGTTCCTCAGCCCCGCGGACTTCGAGGTGTTCGCGCACGCCTTCGAGAGCAGCGGCTTCCGCGGCGGCCTCAACTGGTACCGCAACTTCGACTTCAACTGGGAGACCACCGCCTACCTTTCCGGCGCCCGCATCCTCGCCCCGGCGCTGATGATCACCGCCGAGCTCGACGTCGTGCTGCGCCCGGAGATGGCCGACGGCATGCAGGCCTGGGTGCCCAATCTGCGCCGCACCCACCTGGTCAGGGATTGCGGCCACTGGACGCAGCAGGAGAAGCCGGACGAAGTGAATCGCGTGTTGCTCGAGTTCCTCGCGGATCTCGGGACGGGTGCGCCGGTGCGCCGGTGAGCCGGTGTGCGATGACGCCGACGCTCGGGCTGCACTGAGGCGTCGGTCTGCCAGCGACCCACCACCCACCCACCACCAGCCGGGCCGGCGCACCGGCGCACCGGCGCACTTGGCCCGGGCGTCAGATCGCGGCGGCGGCGGCCGCCTGGCTGCTGACCAGGCGGTACATGGTTTCGAGGAGGCGGCGCGCGTCGACCGGTTTGGAGACGTAGCCGTCCATGCCGGCGGCGAGGCAGCGATTCTGGTCGCCCTTCATGGCGTGCGCGGTCAGCGCCAGGATGGGGACGTAGGTGCCGGTCGCCTGCTCGCGGGCGCGGATCGCGGCGGTGGCTTCGAAGCCGTCCATCTCGGGCATCTGGCAGTCCATCAGGACGATGTCGAACTCGCCTTCGTAGAGTGCAACCAGCGCCTCGCGGCCGTCGTTCGCCACCACCACGCGGTGGCCGCCGCGTTCGAGGATGCGCACCACGAGGCGCTGGTTGACGGTGTTGTCCTCGGCCAGCAGGACGCGCAACCGGCGGCGCGGATCCTCGGGCGGGGCCACCGGGCGCGGCGCGAGACCGGCCGTCGCGCCGGTCGGGTGAACGCTGGCGGCGATGGCGGTCAGCAGCTCGTCGGGCAGCACCGGCTTGACCAGGTAGGCCGCCACGCCGATGGCGCGGCTGCGCGCGGCCTCGCCGCCCAGCACCGAGGAGGACGCCATCACGATCGGTGTCTCGCGCAGCGCGGGGTCGGCCACGATCGCCTCGGCGGTGCTGAACCCGTCCATCTCGGGCATCTGCACGTCGAGCAGGACGAACGCATACGGCCGCCCGGCCGCGCGCGCGCGGCGCAGTTCGTCCAGCGCGGCCGCGCCGCCGGCGACCGCCGTCGGCCGCATGCGCCAGGCGTGCAGCGTCTCGGCGAAGATGCGCCGATTGGTCGCGTTGTCGTCGACGATCAGCCCGGGCAGGTCGCTGAGCGCGGCGAGCGGGACGGGGTTGGCGGCCGGCGCCGCCGGCGCCCCGCGCCGCATGGGCGCGGTGAAGTGGAACGTGCTGCCGCAGCCGACCTCGCTCTCGATGCGCATGCGGCCGCCCATCAGCTCGACCAGCTTGGCGGAGATCGACAGTCCGAGCCCGGTGCCGCCGTACTGGCGCGTCGTCGAGTCGTCGGCCTGCTGGAAGGCGCCGAAGATGTGCTCGCGCGTTTCGGGCGGGATGCCGATGCCGGTGTCGCGCACGGCGAAATGCAGCGCGACCGCGTCGGCATCGTCGGGCCCCTCGACGTCGACCGACAGCACCACCTCCCCCTGCGCGGTGAACTTGATCGCGTTGCCGATCAGGTTGACGACTATCTGATTCAAGCGGCCCGGATCGCCCTCCAGGTCGGCCGGCACGTTGGGGCCGATCTCGTAGGCGATCTCGAGGCCCTTCTGGTGCGCTCGCACCGCCATGGTGCGCATCGTCTGGTGCAGGGTGTGGCGCAGATTGAACGGCACGATGTCGAGCGTCATCTTGCCCGCCTCGATCTTCGAGAAATCGAGGATGTCGTTGATGATGTCGAGCAGCGCGTGGGCCGACAGCTTGACCAGGTCGAGATACTCGCGCTGCTCGGCGGTGAGCTCGGTATCGAGCGCCAGGTCGGTCATGCCGATGACGCCGTTCATCGGGGTGCGGATCTCGTGGCTCATGTTGGCCAGGAAGGCGCTCTTGGCGCGGTTGGCCGCCTCCGCTGCCGCGGTCGCTTGCAACAGCTCGTCGCTGCGCTGCTGCAACGCCGCGTTGGTGTGCGACAGCTCCTCGGTGCGCGCCCGCACCCGATGCTCGAGCTGCTCGTTGCCGGCGCGCAGCGCCAGCGCCGACTGGCGCAGGCGGATCAGCGTCCACGCGATCGTCGCGATGAGCACCATCGAGAAGGCGTAGAGGATCAGGCGTGCGCCCTCGGCGGCGTGCAAGGCGCGTTCGGAGGCGCGGCCGTACGCCTCGAACAGCTGTTCGCCGAGGGCGGGAAGGGGCGAGCCGATCAGCTCCGTGGTCAGTGCATCGACCGTCGGGGTATGCACGATGATGCTGCGCGCGTGGGCAAGGACGACATCGATCTCCTGCTTGCGCTCCACCCCGGCGCGGTGATCGGCGACGGTGTGCAGCGCCCCGAGGCGCTCTTCGATGCGGGTGCGCGCCGCCTCGTCGGGATGTTGGTTGTACAGCAGGACGTCCGCCAGCAGGCCACGGACGGCGCGCGCCGTAACCGCGTTGGGGGCCTCCTCCTCGATGCGCTCGGCCAGCGCGGTCGCGGCCACCGGGAAGTAGCGCAACGAATTGCGCAGCACGGCGATGCGCGACTTGAAGCGCTCGATCGTCGCCTGCTTGGCGGACGAGGCGGCCGCATAGGCGCCCACCATTGCAGCGATCTGGGCGCGTTCGGCGTCGGTGAGAAAGGCCGGGAGATTGCGCTGCGTCGTCTCCAACCGTTCGATCTCGGTGCCGGCGGCCACCAGCGGGTCGTACGAGGGCATCAGATCGAACCGCGCCCGCAGCAGGTCCTGATTGACCGTCGCGTCCAGTTCCTTCAAGCGGCGCAGGGTCGCGTTGAAGCGCTCGTGCGCCGCGGGGTCGGCGGCACGGGCGTAGCGGAACAACCCGGTGAGCAGCAGCACGGCGAGGCCCGCCGCCAGCGCAGAGTAGAGCCACCGCCGGCGCGTCACGGTCTGGTCCCCCCGTATTCGCCGGTCAGGGTGCGCAGGAACAGTGCGATCCGCGCGATCTCCGCGGCGGAGAGCGGCCGGCCGAGCTGATAGGTGCCCATCACCTCGACGGCGGCCTCCAGGGTCGGCGCCGAGCCGTCATGGAAGTACGGCGCGGTCAGCGCGACGTTGCGCAGACTGGGGACCTTGAAGACGTGGCGATCCGCCTCGTCCTGGGTGACGTTGAATCGTCCCAGATCGGCGGTGGTGACGTTGCCGCGCTCGGCAAAGTAATCGGCCATGACGCCAAAGACCTGGAACATGTTACCGCCGACGCCGATGCCCTGGTGGCAACTGACGCAGCCGCGCGACTTGAACAGCCGGTAGCCCTCCACCTCGTCGGCCGTCAGCACGTCGTCATCGCCGCGCAGATACTGGTCGAAGCGCGCGTGCGGCGTGAAGAGCGAGCGCTCGAAGACCGCGATCGCGTCCTTGACGTTCGCCGCGGTGACGCCGTCGGGATAGATGGCCGCGAAGGCCTGGGCGTACTCGGCCGACCCGGACAGCCGGCTGATCACCACGGCCCAACTCGAGCCCATTTCCTTCGCATGCTGGAGCGGCCCGTCGACCTGCGCCTCCAGCGTATCGGCCCGCCCGTCCCAGAATTGCTTGAAGTTGAAGCCGCTGTTGAGCACCGTCGGCGCGTTCACCTCGCCTTCCGCCCCGTCGATACCAATCGAGCGCGGCCGGTGGTCGACGCCGCCGCGGGCGAGGTCGTGACAGCTGGCGCACGACACGCGGCCATCGCGCGACAACTGCGGGTCGTGAAAGAGCTGGCCACCCAGGCGCACCTTACGCTGGTCGAGCTCGACGGTGAGCGGGATGGGCCGAATCGGTTCGTTGAAGGCCCGCGTCGCCTGCCCCGCCTCGGCTGCGGCGCTGGGCGCCCGACCCAGCGCAAACTGCAGCCCGACAGCAGCGGCCACCAGTGTGACGACGCGGGTACGAAAACTCGTGGCCATGGTGCTACCCAGGCGACGAGAGCATTCGGCATGCCATCCGCTGACGCAGCGCCTGGACGGACCAACGGGCCGCGCGACCGCTATCGGCTCTGTGACGAATCGGGACGCATCCGGGGGTTGTGACCGGCAGGCGACGAGCCAGCGTCGGGGCGCCCGGGCTGATAGCTCCCCGTCAGACCCGCGTGCAGGTCTGGGGCCCGCCAGTTGACGTCACGCGATCTTCATACGATTGTGCCAGCCGCCATGAGAGATGGGCTGCACAGGTGGCGCGCGGCAGTGGTCGTCTGGTCAGCGATCGGGCTGGCGGCCTTGTGGTCGCTTCCGGCCCTGGCCGACGCGGCCGGCCCGGTGGCGCAAAAGACCGGCCTGGAGCAGATCGCGGACATCCCCTTGTGGCTCGCCGCCCTGGTCTGGGTCTTCGGCGTGGGCTGGTTGGTCAAGGCCGGTGCGGCCTCCGTTCTGGCTCATCGAGAGGCCGTGTACCGGGAACAACAAATTACGGCGCGGTTGGCAGCTGAGTGCGCGTTGAAGGCGGAGGAAGCGAAGGTCGAGTGGCTGCAAAGTCAGTTGGCGGCAAAGGACAGGTCCGCGACCGATCTTCTGAAAGAGCTCCGCGCGGCAACGGACGGTATCGCGGCCAAGTTGGACGTCCGCCAGGATCGTGTGAGCCGAGGCGGGCGCTGAGCAGGGTCGATGGGGTCGCGTGCCTCCCACGACGAGATCGAGCTCAAGCGCCGGTTGATCGGCGCCGGCGCCGCCGACAAGTTGGTCGCGGTGTTGGGGCCGGTGGCGGTGCTGAAGCGGCAGATCAACCACGTGTTCGACACCGAGGATCGACGCCTGAACCAGCAGCGCTACTCGGTGCGGTTGCGCCTCGAGGATGGCACGCCCGTCGTGACCGCCAAAGGGCCGAGCCGTGGTGTCGGCGCGCACACCAGCTCGCGCACCGAAGCCGAAGCGGAGATCGAGTCGACCCTCGCCGACGAGATCCTCGCCGGGCGCGGCGATCCCGTCGCCGGCCTGCGCGAGCGTGAGACCGATCGCGCCTACGACGAGCTGTGGCGTGGGCTCGACCAGGCCCGCGACGGACGACCGCTGCGCGCGGTGGGCCACTTCGAGAATCAGCGGCGCACGGTGCCGGTGGTGCTGCCGAGCGGGCTTGCGTTGACGGTCGAGGTCGATCGGACGCGCTTCCCCGACGGCCGGGTCGACGACGAGATCGAGATCGAGGTCCCCAGCGACGACGTGGTGTCCGAGGTCGAGGCGTGGCTGGACGAGCGCGCCGCCGCGGCCGGCGTCACCATCGGACCATCGCGATCCAAGGTTGGCCGCTTCTTCGCCGCGCTACGCGGAGCTGTCCGATGAGCAAGCCTTCCGACTTCATGATCGGCGTCCTGGATTTCTTTGCGGTCCTGTTGCCGGGCGCGATCGCCACGTGGTTGCTGACCTACTACCTACCCCCGGACCTGAGCAGCGCGCTGCTCCCCGGCGACGGGACGCCCGGCGTCGCCCGCTGGATCGCCTTTGTTCTGATGTCCTATGCGCTCGGGCATTTCGTGTTCATGGGCGGATCGAAGCTCGATCCCGCCTACGACCGCTGGCGCAAACGCACCAAGCCACTGGCGCAGGATGTTGCCTTTCAAGCCGCGCAGAAGCTCCGGCGCCAGGTGACGCCCACCCTCAGCGGCGGGGCCTTCTCGACGGTGAATTGGGCCCGCAGCTACATCGGTATCCATCAACCGCAGGCGCGCCTCGAGATCGACCGCATCGAGGCCAACTCGAAGTTCTTTCGCGGCATGGTGGTGATCTCCATCATGTTGGCGGCGCATTTCCTGCTCGCGCGCGGCGACGCCGTTCTAGCCGTCGGCGCCATCATCGCCTGCGGGCTGTCGTTCTCGCGCTTCTGCGATCAGCGCTGGAAGATGACCGAGCTCGCTTATGCGACCGCGGTCATCGTGTACGAGACCCGGCCCGACAAGGCCGCGGCCGGCGCGGGCGAGCCACCAGCCTCCGCCCGGCGATCGCTGCACCGCGCGTAGCCGGCGCCCCCGGCTCACCGGCGCACCGGCTCCCCACTCATCGTCCGCGGCTGCACCAGCAGCCACCACAGCAGGAACGGCAGCGCCGCGTAGCCGACCAGGCCGTAGAAGCCGTAGAAGACGTCGATCAGCTTGTTGACGCGGCGCACCCAGACCAGCTCGAGGCCGGCCTGCGGCAGGCCGGTCATGTAGGGGCCGACCACCATCAGGCCGGCATGGAAGACGAACAGCGCCGAAAGGCCGATGCCGGCGGCGCGCAGGCGGCGGGCCCAGGTGAGGCTGGCCGAGGCGCCGACCAGCGCCAGGAAGGGGACGACGCCGGAGAACAGCTCGCGCGGTTGGAAGGGCATGACCACTTCGGTGTCGTCGCGGCGGATGTGGACGTCGACGCCGTTCGGCACCGGCTCGACGCGGCTCACCCAGAAACCCGTGACCAGCCGCACCACCGGGCTGGCGACCGTGGTGACGACGCGCGCGTACAGGTCGCCCACGCCGGCAAACGACCAGAGGGCGAACAGCAGCGCGGCCAGCGCGAAGAACCTAAGTAGGAAGCCGGCTGATGGCCGCACGGCGCACCTGTTCGGTCCACACGGAGGCGAGGAAGGCCAACAGGGCGATGAACAGGCCCTGGAAGAAGTACTCGTGGAAGTAGGCGAACCAGTCGGGGTAGCTGCTGGCGATGAGGGTGAGGAGGATCAGGCGGGCGACGTTGACGCCGAGCAGCGTGGCGAAGCCGATGGCGATGCCCGAGGCGCGCTCCCAGGCCGGCGCCGGATAGGCGAGGACGAAGGCGGCGTACACCACCAGGACGAACACCCCGGTGCACTCGTGGTTGATCTCCAACGCCGTGCTCTTCGCCCGGATGATCGTGCTGGCGACGCTCGCCTCGGCGCCGAACAGGTTGGCGCCGGCGGTGACCACCGACGCCATCGCCTCCTGCACCGGCAGCATATGGATGTGCAGGTTGCCGAGCGAGAAGAGCAGGCTGGCGCCGAACAGATACAGCATCAGGCGGACGACGAACCCGGCGAAGCTCGGCGGCGGGGCGGCGCTGGGTGGCGATGACGCCGTCGCGGGGCGGGTGCGGGTGGCCATGCGGTCGCGGCACTGTAGACGCTCGCGGCCGGGAGTCAACGGCGGTTGAAATGCCCGCCGCGCGCTCCTATCGTCCGCCCGTCGTGGAACCGCGCGCTCGCATCCGCCCGCGCTGCCCCACCTGCCGGACGGCGGTCCGTTGGGAGGGCAACCCGCACCGGCCGTTCTGCTCGGAACGCTGCCGGATGGTCGACCTCGGCACCTGGGCGGACGAAGGGTTCCGCATCGCCGGCGACCCGCTGCCCGAGGACGACGACCCCGACGACGGGCCGCTGCACTGAGGCCAGAAAAGATTTCAACGCGAAGGCGCGAAGACGCGAAG
>JBOHWA010000718.1:0-11176 GCA_050735855.1 Binatia bacterium | reverse complement strand
GGGTGGCGGTGGCGGCGGCCTCGGCGGCGGCGGTGCCGGCAGCCTGCGCGGCGGGCGCGGAGGCCTCGGTGGCGGCCTCGGGGGTGGCGGGGGCGTGACCTCCATCGTCGGTGGCGGTGGCGGCGAGTTCGAAGGTGAGGTGCGGGTCACGGCCGATCCGTCGACCAACGCACTGATCATCAATGCCTCGCCGCAGGACTACGACACGTTGAAGCAGGTCATCGTGCAGCTCGATGTGCGCCGCCGGCAGGTCTACGTCGAGGCGATCATCATGGAAGTCCGCCTGGACACGACCCGCGCCCTCGGTATCGAGTTGCAGGGCGCCGCGGGCGTCGGTGACGGCGTGCTGCTCGGCCGCACCAACCTCGGCAACGGCCTCAACAACGTCATCGCCAACCCCGCCGGCATCCCCGGTCTGCTCGCGGCCGCGGCGAGCAACCAGACGATCCGCTTGCCCAACGGGGCCGTCGTGCCGGCGCAGATGGCGCTGCTGACGGCGTCGGAAGTCAACAACGACGTCAACATCCTCTCGGCCCCCAATATTCTCACCACCGACAATCAGGAGGCCGAGATCGTCGTCGGACAGAACGTGCCGTTCATTGCCTCGACGTCGACCAGCGAGACCAACCTGGGCAACACCTTCAACCAGATTGAACGGCGCGACGTCGGCATCACGTTGCGCATCACGCCGCAGATCTCCGAGGGCGGCATGGTGCGCCTCGACATCTTCGAGGAGGTGTCGGCGCTGGTGCCGAACGCGCTGATCGACGCCGCGACCCTGGGTCCGGTGACGACCATCCGCTCCGCCACTACCTCGGTGGTCGTGCGCGACAAGCAGACGGTGGTCGTCGGCGGCCTGATCTCGGACGGCACCGAGAACGGCGAGGCCAGCGTCCCCTTCATCAGCGACATCCCGGTGCTGGGCAATCTCTTTCGCCGCACCCAGGGCCACCGCGAGAAGATCAATCTGCTGATCTTTCTCACCCCGCACATCATCCGCGACACCAAGGAGCACCGCGAGAAGTCGGTCGAGGCGCGCGACAAGCTCAAGTCGGCCATGGTGGAGCAGGGGGTCAAGTACAAGAAGCGCAAGATCCTCGACGCCACGTCGTGGGAGCCGCCCGACCTGCCCGAGGAACCGGCCGACGAGACGACGATCGGTCGCAATGCGCCCGGCCGCGGTGCGACCATCTATAGCCCGCCGCCGCTGCCGCCGAATCAGCAGCCGGATCCGGCCCGCCCGTCGACCGAGCCGTTGGCCGCCGCGACCGACCCGAGCGGGCAATCCGCCGGCGCGGCCTCCGCGGCACCGCCCAACCGCTACGTGTTGTTGGCGGCCTTTGCCGAGCAGGGGTCCCCGCCGGTATCCCTGCAGACCAACAGCGGAATGCTGGCGATCTCGCTGCCGGAGAACTCGCGCTTGGTCAACATGTTCAGGACCGGCCAGCGGTACCGCTTCACCAGCGACAAGTTCGACGCCCACTACCTGGTCCTCGAGGCCTATCCGACCCCGAACGAGGCTATGGCTCTCTACCCGGAGGGTCTGCCGATCGATCCGGCCAAGGGCGACTTTCTGCACTGGCGGGATCTCGACGATGCAACTTCCGCTGACGCAACGGCCTGGTCTGCGGTAAGATGAGAAGCAGATGGCAGTTGCGGCCAAGTCACTCGAAGCCTGCCTGATCGAACAGGGCGCCGTCTCCGAGGCAATCATCGAGAAGGCGCGCGAGCGCCAGCGCGATGGCAAGCGCCTCGGCGACGTCCTGCAAGAGATGGGCGCGATCGACGGCAAAGCCTGGGCGCAGGCACAGGCGAGCCACTTCGGCCTGCCGTTCGTCGAGAAGCTGCCCGACGACGGCACCGCCGCCGAGTGCGTCAACATCCTGCCGATCAACTTTGCCAAGCGCTACCAGCTCCTGCCGGTGCAGAAGGACGGCGATTCGGTGGTCCTGGCCGCCGCCGATCCGAGCGCGCTCGGCCCGATCGACGACGTGCGCGTCCTGCTGCACAAGCAGATCAAAGTGGTGGTCGCCCCCGGCCCGGTGATCGTCGACGCGATCAACCGCATCTACGACCTGGCGGCCAACTCCGCCTCCGATCTGATGGAAGGCCTCGACGAAGAGCGCCTCGAGTTGATGGCGACCGACTTCGAGGAGACGCAGGATCTGCTCGACGCCGACGAAGAGGCGCCGATCATCAAGCTGATCAACTCGCTGCTCTTCCAGGCGGTCAAGGATCGGGCCAGCGACATCCACGTCGAGCCCTTCGAGCGCGACCTCGCCGTGCGCTTCCGCATCGACGGCATCCTCTACGACATCATCTCGCCGCCGAAGCGCTTCCAGCCGGTCATCATCTCGCGCGTCAAGATCATGGCCGGCCTGAACATCGCCGAGAAGCGCCTGCCGCAGGACGGCCGCATCCGTATCAAGCTGGCCGGCAAGGACGTCGATATCCGCGTCTCGACTGTGCCGACCGCCTACGGCGAGCGCGTCGTCATGCGTCTGCTCGACCGCTCGGCGACCATCCTGCAGCTCAACGAGCTGGGCCTGAACGGCCACAAGATGGAGCTGGTCGACACGTTGATCCATCAGTCGCACGGCATCGTGCTGGTCACCGGCCCGACCGGCAGCGGCAAGACCACCACGCTCTACGCCGGCCTGACGCGCATCAACACCACCGACAAGAACATCATCACCATCGAGGACCCGATCGAGTATCAGCTGCACGGCGTCGGCCAGATCCAGGTCAATCCGAAGATCGAGCTCACCTTCGCCAGCGGCCTGCGCTCCATCGTGCGCCAGGACCCGGACGTCATCATGGTCGGCGAGATTCGTGACTCGGAAACGGCCAAGATTGCCATCCAGGCGGCCCTCACCGGCCACCTGGTGTTCTCCACCCTGCACACCAACGATTCGTGCGGCGCGATCACGCGCTTGATCGACATGGGCATCGAGCCCTTCCTGGTCGCCTCCTCGGTGATCGCGATCATGGCGCAACGGCTGATCCGCCGCGTCTGTCCGAGCTGCCGTGAGCCGTATCGGCCCTCGGTCGAGGAGCTGCGCCAGCTGGGCATCACTGCCGACGCGCTCGAAGGGCACACCGTCTACCGGCCCGGTCCGGGCTGTCCCGATTGCAAGCAGACCGGCTACCGCGGCCGGCTCGGCATCCACGAGCTGCTGGTGGTGGATGACGAAGTGCGCAATCTGACCATGAAATCGGCCGACTCGTCCTCGATCCGCCGCGTCGCCGCCGCCAAGGGCATGACCTCGCTGCGCGAGGACGGCGCCGACAAGGTGTTGCAAGGCCAGACGACCGTCGAAGAGGTCCTGCGCGTCACCCAAGAGGACCTGGTCTAAGCCGCCGGCCCCCTTCCGCCGGTGAATCTCCTTCCGTTGGTTGCGTCAGAAGAGCCAGTCGCATGCCGGTCTACGCTTACAAAGGCCTGAACGACAAAGGCCGTAACGTCGGCGGCGTCATCGATGCCGACAGCCCGAAGGGCGCCCGCATCAAGCTGCGCCGCTCGGGCATCTTCCCGACCGATCTGAACGAAACCCGCCAGCAGGCCGCCGCGGCGGGCGAGGAGAGCGGCGGGCGCTTCAGCTTCGACATCGGCGCGCTGTTCGACAAGATCACGCCGCAGGATCTGGCCCTGATGACGCGCCAACTGGCGACCCTGGTCGGCGCCGGCCTGCCGCTGGTCGAATGCCTCGGCGCGTTGGTCGAGCAGGTCGACAGCCCGCGCCAGAAGCGGATGCTCTCGCAGGTGCGCGAGCGCGTGGTCGAAGGTGGCACGCTGGCCGACGCGATGAAGGCCCACCCGGCGGTCTTCAACGACCTGTTCGTCAGCATGGTGCGCGCCGGCGAGGCCAGCGGCGCCCTCGATCTGGTCCTCATCCGCCTGGCGGAATACACCGAGCGCGCCGCCCAGCTACGCGACAAGGTGCGCAGCGCGACGACCTATCCGATGTTCATGTGCATCGCCAGCATGGGCATCCTGTTCTTCCTGCTCTCCTATGTCGTCCCGAAGGTGACGCGTATCTTCGAGGAGACGCACGCGCAGCTGCCGACCATGACCATCATCCTGCTGGCGGTGAGCGGCTTCCTCTCCAACTATTGGTGGCTGATCATCGGCCTGATCGCCGCGGCGGTGTTCGCCGTGCGCGTCTCGATCCGCACCCCGGCGGGGCGCCTGCGCTTCGATCGGCTGAAGCTGCGCGTCCCCTACTTCGGCAAGGTACTAAAGAAGGTGGCGCTGGCGCGCTTCGCGCGCACCCTCTCGACCCTGCTGCTCGGCGGTATCGGCCTGTTGCAGGCGCTCGACATCGTCAAGCACGTGGTCAGCAACATGGTCCTCGCCAATGCCATCGAGGATGGCCGCAACAGCATCCGCGAGGGGCACAGCGTCGCCGACCCGCTGAAGCGGAGCGGCCTGTTTCCTCCCTTGCTCGTGCACATGATCGCCGTCGGCGAGAAGAGTGGCGAGCTCGAATCGATGCTGGCGCGCGCCGCCGACTCCTACGACAGCGAGGTGGAGTCGTCGGTCGCCGCGCTCAGCAGCATCCTGGAGCCGATTCTCGTCATCTTCATGGGCGGCGTGGTCCTGTTCATCGTCATGGCCATCCTGTTGCCCATCTTCCAGCTCAACGAGCTGGTGAAATGAGCGGCGCCGCGCCGCTCGTCGGAGGTTTCCCCATGCGTCGCATATCGCAGCAAGCCGGCTTCACCCTCATCGAGATCATGGTCGTGGTCTTCATCCTCGGCCTGCTGGTCACGCTGGTGGCGCCGAAGATCATCGGCCGCACCGATCAGGCGCGCGTCACCAAGGCCGCCGCCGACGTGCGCGCCATCGAGCAGGCGTTGAATCTCTTCAAGCTCGACAACGGCTTCTACCCATCGAGCGCCGAAGGGCTGGCGGCGCTGGTGCAGGCACCGCCGCGCGCCAAACGCTTCAACCCCGAGGGCTACCTGCCCAAGGTGCCGCAAGATCCGTGGGGCAACGACTACCTCTACCACAGCGACGGGCGCGACGTGGTCGTGGCCTCGCTGGGCGCCGACGGCGTCGAGGGCGGCGAAGGCTACAATGCCGACGTCGACAGCCGCGCCCTTGATTGAGTCCCGGCGGCCCGGCAGCCGCCTGCGCAGCGCCGCCGGGTTCACGCTCATCGAGCTCGGGCTGGTGCTGCTGATCCTCGGCGTGGTGATCACGCTCACCATCCCGCGCTTCCAGGACCAATCGCGCGCGCAGCTCATCTCTCAGACCCGCCAGCTCGCCACCACCTTCCGCTTTCTGCAGCACGAGGCGATCCTCAATGGTCGCGTCTACCGGCTCAACTACGACCTCGATCAACAGCGCTACTTCGTCACCTCGGCCGAGGAGGGCGATGAGGTCGGCGGCTTCCAGCAGGAGGGCGGCATCCTGCGCCGGGACGTGGCCCTGCCGGGCACGGTGCAGATCTCGGACGTCGACCTGCCGGCGTTGGGCGGCAAACTCTATGAGGGGGTGGCGTTCACCCAGTTCTATCCGGACGGCTACGTCGACCCGACCGTGGTCCACCTCGACAACGGCCAGGAGGTCTACACCCTCTATGTCCCCGACGGGGTCAACGGCCGCGCGTATGTCCAAGCCGGATACCTGGATCTCGGCGCCCGCGGCTGACCCGGGCCCGCGGCCGCGCGCCGCCGGGTTCACCCTGATCGAGGTGCTGGTCGCCCTGACCATCATCGCCTTCGCCTTCGTCGGCCTGCTCGGCCTGCACAATCGCAACCTGAAGATGATCGCCAACGATCAGGACCTCACCCGCGCCACCCTCCTCGCCCGCCGCTTCATCACCAACATGGAGCTGATCGAACAGTTCCCCGACGTCGGCACCAACCACGGCGAGTTCGAGGACGCGCCCGGGTTCATCTGGGAGAGCGACGTCGAGGAGACCGAGCTGCCGACCGTGCGCAAGGTCGTGGTCCGCATCATCTGGGACGAGCGCAATCCCCACGCCTGCGAGCTGCTGTACTACATCCGTGACCGGCGCGAACCAGAAGTCTGAGCGGTCCACGGGCGGCTTCACGCTGCTCGAGGTCATGCTCGCGGTCACCATCCTGGGGCTGATCCTGGCCACGGTCTATGGCGCCGTGACGCGCACGCAGTCGTCGAAGGAGCACGCCGAGGACCGCGCCGAGCTCTATGCCGGCGGGCGCCAGGCGGTGCTCAAGATCGCCGGCGACGTCGAGGCCGCCTTGCCCCCGCCGTCCGGCGACCGCATCTACTTCCGCGGCCAGGCGGCGAGCGACGGCGCACTGATCGAGTTCGTCACCGTCAACCGCGGCGGCTACGGCGTCAACCGCGTCCGCCCCGGCCGCGTGCTGATCGTCTATTCGCTCGATCCCGTCCAGCATGAGAAGGGTGCCTTCGCCCTGCGGCGCGAAGAGTATCTCTACGCCGCCATGCTGGCCGAGGCCGATGGCATCGAGCTGGCGGAAGGCGACAAGTTCGGCCTCGGCGACGAGGAAGACGAGCCCGAGCAACCGACCGCACAGGCGAGCTACCTGCTCGACTGCCCCAACGTCGCCCAGGAGTTCAACCTGCCGGGCAGCTGCATGCGCGTCGTCGCGCTGCGCTTTCGCTACTACGATGACGTCGTCGGCGACTGGCGCGACGAGTGGGACAGCACCCAGGAGGCGACGCTGAACCGCCTGCCGGCGGCGGTGGAGATCGCGCTGCTGCTCGCCGACCAGGACGGCGGCGAGCACGACTTCACCACCATCGTCGACCTGCCGCTGGCGCGCGGACAGCCGACCCCGGTGCCCGGCCAGGGCGGCGGGACCCAGGATACCGGCGACGATGGCGACGACGGAGACGACGGCGATGACGGGGACGACGGCGACGACGACCCGCCGCCGACGCGACGACGATGACGACCGCCGGAGATCGCCTGCGTGACGAGCGCGGCATCGCGCTGCTGATCGTGCTGATCATCGTCGCGCTGCTCACCATCACCGTGGTCGAGTTCACCTACAGCGTGCAGATCGATCAGCACCGCACGCGCAACGCCATCCACGCGCTGCAGTCGCAGCTGCTGGCGCGCTCGGGCATCAACCTGGCCGAGGGCTTCCTCATGCTCGACGAGGAGCCGGCGTTCGACAGTTACAGCGAGGACTGGTGGCTGCAGCTGGTCGAGTTCTGCGACGAGCTACCGCTCGACGAATCGATGCGCATCAAGTGCCGGGTCAAGGACGAGAGCGGCAAGATCAACGTCAACAACACGCGCGAGCCGAAGCGCAACGTCGCCGGGCAGGCGGTCACCGTCAGCGCCGTGCTGCGCGATGCGATCAAGTGCCTCTTCTCCAAGCGCGGCATCGACGTGGAGATCGTCGACAAGTTGGCCGACTACTGGCAGCAGGACCCCGGGCAGAAGAGCGACGGGACGCAGGCCGGCATCCCCGACTTCGGCTCGCTCGAGGACTTCGCCGCCACCTTCGGCATCACCGGCGAGGAAGTGCACTCGTTGCGCAACGTCCTGACCGCGCAACCGCGCCGCGTCCTCGGCAAGATCAATGTGAACACCGCCAACGTCGAAGTCCTCGCCGCCGTCCTCGACGCCGAGCAGGTGCCGAACTGCAGCCCCAACGAAGCGGTCGAGCAGATCGTCGCCCGCCAGCAGGATATCGAGAACCCGTTCCGCAACGCCGGCGAGGTGAAGGCGGTGTTCGGCGGCATCGACAACGCCAACATCAAGGGCCTGGTGTTCGACACCAAGAGCTCCCTCTACCGCCTCGAAGCGAGCGCGCTCAGCAACGTCGATCCCGAGAATCCGCTGTCGGGTGGCATCGGCCAGACCCTGACCGTGCTGGTCTCGCGCCGCCAGGGCGACAAGCCGCGGGGAGGCGAACAACGCCAGGGCGCCGACGGGAAGCCCCTGCCCAACTGGACTTTACGGGCGTTGGACTGGCAGAAAGAGGGAGGCGCACGGCTGTTTCGCCCCGCAGCAACCGACGACAGCAATCTTCCGGGCAATCCGGACAGCCAGGAAGACGACACCGACGGCGCCGAGCTGGACAGGTAACGACGCGGCATGCCACAGCGCATACTCTCTCTCGAGATCACCGACGACGAGCTGAAGGCCGCCGTCCTGCAGACCAGTTTTCGCGACTACAAGGTCTCAGCCTTCTATCGCGAAGCGTTCAACGGGGCAGGCCCGGAGGCCTCGCTCAAGCGCTTCCTCGCGCAGCACGGCGAGGCTGGCGACACCATCCTCTCCGCCCTGCCGGGTGATCGGGTGACCTGGCGGACGTTCTTCCTGCCCTTCCGCGACGCCAAGAAGCTCGCCCAGACGGTGCCCTTCGAGCTCGAGAACAACGTCCCCTTCGGCCTCGACGAAGTGGTGGTCGACTATCAGATCCTGCAGCGCGACCGCTCCGGCTCGACGGTGCTGGCCGCGCTGGTGCAGAAAGAGGATCTCGAGCGTCATCTCGAGCTGCTGCAGAAGGGCGGCGCCGACCCGAAGGTGGTCGATATCGGCTCGCTGGCGACGCTCAACACGCTCAGCCTGGTGAGCGATCTGCCGCCGACCTTCGCCTTCGTCGATTTTGCCCCGCACAGCACCACCGTCGCGCTCTATCGCGAGCGCGCCCTGATGGGGCTGCGCACGGTGACGCGCTCGACCACCGGCGCGCCGGCCGCCAACGGCAACGGCGAGCACGTGCCCGAACCGGTCGACGTCGCCAGCCTGGTGGCGGAGACGCGCTGGACGCTGCTGGCGCTCAACGGGGCGCCGCTCGACGACGATCTGGTGTGCTACGTCGCCGGCGATCCGGTGCTGGTTGCCAACGTCGAGCGCCCGCTGGCCGAGGCGCTGCCCGCCGCGGTGCGCCGCCTGGACCGCACGCCGCTGCGCAACATCACCGCCGAGCTCGGCGCCCAGGCGCCCGCCTTCAGCTCCAGCCTCGGCCTGGCGCTGCGCGAGGTCTCGCCCGCCAACACCGTCGGGCTCAACTTCCGCCGCGGCGAGTTCACCTTCCATCGCAGCCAGCAGGAGATGCGCCGCGCGCTGCGCAACGTCGCCGCGCTCGGCCTGGTTGTGCTGGTCCTCACCGTCGTCGACATGATCGTCAAACACCAGCAGCTGGCGCAGCAGGCGACGGCGATCGAGACGCAGATCCAGATGGTGCTCGACAACACGCTGCCTGACGCCGGCCGCGTGCCCAATCCCAAGGGCACCCTGCAGGAGGAGATCGACGCGCTGCGCCAGCGCGTCGACCTGCTCAACGACGTCGTCCCGGTCAGCAGCTCGACCAGCATCGATATCCTGCGCGCCGCCGCCAGTGCGGTCCCGAACAAGGTCCGCATCGATTGCGAAGAGTACGCCATGGATCCCGACGCGGTGCGCATCCGCTGCAACACCGATACCTACGACTCGGTCGAGACCATCAAAGAAGGGCTGCTCAAGACCGGCTATTTCAGCGACGTCGAGGTGAAGGACGCCAAGGCGGCCAAGGATGGCAAAGGCGTCGACTTTCGCATGTCGTTGAAGCTCAACAAGGATTTCCGCCCGCAGCCCGGAGGCCGCAAGTGAGATTCCTCGACTGGCGGCAACTGATCAACAGCTACCAGCGGCTGTCGGCGCGCGAGCGCACGCTGCTCGGCCTGGCGGTCGGCGCGATGCTGGTCATCGGCCTCTACAGCTTCGTCTGGCAACCGATCGAGGATGGACGCACGTTGCTTGCCCGACGCATCGAAACCAGGAAAGACGACCTGGGGCACATGCAGGAGATGCGCGACGTCTACCTCGACCTGCTCAACCAGTTCGAGCTGCGCCAGAAGATCATCGAGAAGGCCGATCCCAAGTTCTCGCTCTTCCCGCACATCGAGGCGACCGTCGGCACGGTCGTCGGCCGCGACCACATCCAGTCGATGAATCCGTCGAACAAGGAGATCGCCGGCGCCTATCGCGAGGAGTCGGTCGAGATCAAGCTGACCGCCGTCACCCTGCAGCAGCTGGTCGATCTCATGTACAAGATCGAGAAGGGCGTGCAGCCGCTGCGCCTCACCCGGCTGCAGGTCAAAAAGCGCCTGCGCGAGCCGTCGACCTTCGATGTGACGGCCACCGTCGCCATGCTGAAGGCGCTCAATCCCGCGCCGGCGGCCCCGCCGCCCGGGGAAGGGAGCGCCTGATGAAGATGCCCGCGCTCCGCCTGCCGGCCTGGCGGCCGTCCTTCGACTTCGCCGAAGGGCTGGGCGGCCGTCGCACGCTGCTCTACGTCGTCTATACCGGCGTGCTGTTCGTCGTCTTTCTGCTGGCGAACTTCGAGTACCACCTGATCACGCAGCGCCTGCTCCGTTCGGTCGACATCCCCGGCGTGCGCCTGGCGGTGGGTGACACGCGCTTCGCCTGGTGGCGTGGCTTCGAGCTGCAGCGCGTGCGGGCGATGCCGCTCGACCCCGAGGCGGCGCCCTACTTCGAGGCGGCGAGCCTCTTCATCCGCCCCGGCCTCGGCGGCCTGTTGCGCGGCCAGATCGACTCGGTACAGATGAGCGGCGTGCTGTACGGTGGCGAGATGGATGGCACCTTCACGGTCGGGGAGGGGCTCAACCGCGCCACCCTGCACGTCGCCGGCCTGCAGCTCCAACGCTCGGTGTACCTCCGCGATCTGCTGCAGGCGGGCGAGTTGACCGGCGTGCTGTCGGGTGACTTCACCTTCGAGAACCGCGGCGGCGATCCGGTCGACGCCCGCGCCGTCGGCGAGCTCGAGTTGCAGAACGCCAGCGTCACCGATGCCAAGTTCAAACAGTTCACCGTGCCGGCCCTGCAGTTCGATGCGACGATGACCAAGTTCAGCCTGCAGGCGAGCCGACTGGAGATCCAGGAGTTCTCGGCCACCGGTCCGCAGTTCGAGTTGGCCGGTACCGGCCAGGTCGCCATCCGCGATCCGTTGCCCGACAGCGCACTCAACCTCAAGGTCAGCATCGCGGCCGCCGAAGGCGCCGACGATCTCACCAAGACGCTGCTGTCGATCCTCCCGCCGCCGCCCAAGGGCGCCAAGCCAGATGCACCGCGCTCGCTCAGCGGCACGCTGGCCAAGCCGCGGTTGAGCTGAACCGCCCGGCGGTTCCGCCGCGGCGCGGTTTGGATTAGAGAGCGCCGCATGGTTGTGCGCGCCGCCGCCGCCGACCTCGGCGGCGCCC
>JBOHWA010000717.1:0-8739 GCA_050735855.1 Binatia bacterium | reverse complement strand
GGGTGCGCTCGCGCGACGCCTCGCGCAGGGCGCGGGCGCGCGCCGCGTACTCGAGCGCCGGCACGCGGATGTTTCCAGCGCGTTCGGGGGCAGCGGCGGCGAGATAGGCGAGCGGCCCGCGAACGGTCGAGAGGAACTGCGCCAGCGCGCCGCCGGCGGATCCAGCCGGGTCAGGCACGCGCACCTCCCTGTGTCAGCCGCCGCGCCGGTCGGCGTGGTACTCCTGCAGCGAGCGGACGCTCAAGCGCTCCTTCTGCAGGTACTCGATGCCTTCGGCCGCGGCCGCCGCGCCGGCGACGGTGGTGAAATACGGCACGCGGCTCTCGAGCGCGGTGCGGCGCAGCGGAAAGGAATCCTGGTGCGCGCCGCTGCCCTTCGGCGTGTTGATCACCAGGTGGATGCGGCCGGCGCGCAGGCGGTCGACCGCATGCGGGCTGCCGTCCTGCACCTTGTTGATGCGCTCGACCGCGACGCCGTGCTGGCTGAGAAAGCTCGCCGTGCCGCCGGTGGCGACCAGGGCGAAGCCGTTGCGCACCAGGCGTTGGGCGACCGGCAGCAGCGCGGCCTTGTCGGCATCCTGCACACTGAGGAAGGCGGTGCCCTCGAGTGGCAGCACCGTGCCGGCGCCGAGCTGAGCCTTGGCGAAGGCGACGCCGAAGTTGTGGTCGATGCCCATCACCTCGCCGGTCGACTTCATCTCCGGTCCGAGCAGCGTGTCGACGCCAGGGAACTTGGCGAAGGGGAACACCGCTTCCTTGACCGCGATGTGGGTCGGGATGATCTCGCGCGTGAAGCCGAGGTCGACCAGCTTCTCGCCGACCATGACGCGTGCGGCGAGCTTGGCGACCGGCACGCCGATCACTTTGCTGACGAAGGGCACGGTGCGCGAGGCGCGCGGGTTGACCTCGAGGATGTAGACGTCGGTTCCCTTGATGGCGAACTGGACGTTCATCAGGCCGATGACGCCGAGCTCCGTCGCCAGCGCGACGATCTGACGGCGCACGTCGTCGAGCACCGCGGCGCCGACGGAGTTGGCCGGCAGCGAGCAGGCGCTGTCGCCCGAGTGCACGCCGGCGCGCTCGATGTGCTCCATGATGCCGCAGACGACAACCGTCTCCCCGTCGCTGATCGCATCGACGTCGAGCTCGATGGCATCCTCGAGGAACTGGTCGACCAGCACGGGACGCCCCGGGCCGATCTCGACCGTGCGCGCCATGTAGCCGCGCAGCGCGTCCTCGTCGTAGACGATCTCCATGGCGCGGCCACCGAGCACGTACGACGGGCGCACCAGGACCGGATAGCCGATACGCCGCGCCGCATCGACGGCGGCGTCGACGGTCAGCGCGATGCCGTTGTTCGGCTGGCGCAGGCCGAGCGTGTTGAGCAGCGCGGCGAAGCGCTCGCGGTCCTCGGCGCGATCGATGGCGTCGGGCGAGGTGCCGATGATCGGCGCGCCGGCCCGCTCGAGCGGCACGGCGAGCTTGAGCGGCGTCTGGCCACCGAACTGGACAATGACGCCGGCCGGCCGTTCACGCTCGACGATGCTGAGCACGTCCTCGCGCGTCAGCGGTTCGAAGTAGAGCTTGTCCGAGGTGTCGTAGTCGGTGCTGACCGTCTCCGGATTGCAGTTGACCATGATGGTCTCGTAGCCGGCCTCCTTCAGCGCGAAGGCGGCGTGGACGCAGCAGTAGTCGAACTCGATGCCCTGTCCGATGCGGTTCGGCCCGCCGCCCAGGATGATGATCTTCTTGCGGTCGGTGACGGCGGATTCGTCCTCCGGCTCGTAGGTCGAGTAGAGGTAGGGTGTGTAGGCGGCGAATTCCGCGCCGCAGGTGTCGACCGTCTTGTACGCCGGCCGGATGTCGGCCGCGTGGCGCGCCTGGCGCACGGCTTCCTCGTCGCATCCGATCAGCTGTCCGAGGCGCACGTCCGAAAAGCCCATGGCCTTCGCCCGCCGCAGGGCGGCGGGCGCGAGGCTGACGTTGGCCTCCTCGGCCACGATGGTGCGGATGTTCTCGAGAAACCACGGGTCGATCTTCGACAGAGCGAAGATCGCCTCGGTCGTCAGGCCCTGGCGGAAGGCGTCGGCGACGTACCAGATGCGCCGCGCGTTCGGTACGCGCAGCTTCTCCTCCAGCTCGGCGCCGCTCAGGCGGACGCCGCGCCCCTTGTCGTCGAAGCCGTACGAGTCGATCTCCAGCGAGCGCAGCGCCTTCTACAGCGACTCCTTGAAGGTGCGCCCGATCGACATGGCCTCGCCCACGGACTTCATCTGCGTGGTCAGGAAGTCCGGCGTCTGGGCGAACTTCTCGAAGGTGAAGCGCGGGATCTTGGTGACGACGTAGTCGATGGTCGGCTCGAAGCTGGCCGGCGTCTCGCGCGTGATGTCGTTGCGGATCTCGTCGAGCGTGTAACCGACCGCCAGCTTGGCGGCGATCTTGGCGATGGGAAAGCCGGTCGCCTTGCTGGCCAGCGCCGAGCTGCGCGAGACGCGCGGGTTCATCTCGATGACGGTCAGCTGGCCGGTGTCGGGGCGGACGGCGAACTGGATGTTCGAGCCGCCGGTGTCGACGCCGATCTCGCGGATGATCGCGATCGCCGCGTCGCGCATCACCTGGTATTCCTTGTCGGTCAGCGTCTGCGCCGGGGCGACGGTGATGCTGTCGCCGGTGTGGACGCCCATCGGGTCGAGGTTCTCGATCGAGCAGATGATGACCACGTTGTCGTTGCGGTCGCGCATCACCTCGAGCTCGAACTCCTTCCACCCGGCGATCGACTGCTCGATGAGGATCTCGTCGATCGGCGAGGCGTCGATGCCGAAGGCGGCGTAGCGCTCGAACTCGTCCTCGGTGACGGCGATGTTGCCGCCGGTGCCGCCCATGGTGCGCGACGGGCGGATGATGAGTGGCAGCCCGATCGAGCGGCGCAGCGCGCGCGCCTCGTCCATGGTATGGGCGATGCCGCTCGGCGGCACGCCGAGGCCGATGCGCTCCATCGCCGCCTTGAACAGGTCGCGGTCCTCGGCCTTCTTGATCGGGCCGATCTTGGCGCCGATGAGCTCGACGTTGTAGCGCTCGAGGATGCCGAGCTCGGCCAGCTCGATGGCCAGGTTCAGGGCGGTCTGGCCGCCGATGGTCGGCAGCAGCGCGTCGGGGCGCTCGCGCTCGATCACCTTCTCGACCATCGCGGCGGTCAGCGGCTCGACGTAGGTGCGGTCGGCGAACTCGGGGTCGGTCATGATCGTCGCCGGGTTCGAGTTGATCAGGACGACGCGGTAGCCCTCTTCCTTGAGCGCCTTGCACGCCTGCGTGCCGGAGTAGTCGAACTCGCACGCCTGGCCGATGACGATCGGGCCGGAGCCGATCAGCAGGATGGTCTTGATGTCGGTGCGTTTTGGCATGCGGTCAGCGCGCGGCTTCCATCAGGTCGACGAAGCGTTTGAAGAGATAGTTGGCGTCGTGCGGGCCGGGCGACGACTCGGGGTGGTACTGGACCGAGAACAGCGGCAACTCCTTGTGGGTCAGGCCCTCGACGGTCTGGTCGTTGAGGTTGATGTGGGTCAGCTCGGCCTTGCCGCCGAGCGAGTCGACGTCGACGGCGAAGCCGTGGTTCTGGCTGGTGATCTCGACCTTGCCGGTGGTCAGGTCCATCACCGGCTGGTTGCCGCCGTGGTGGCCGAACTTCAGCTTGTAGGTCCGTCCACCGAGCGCGAGGCCGAGGATCTGATGGCCGAGGCAGATGCCGAAGACCGGCGTCTTGCCCAGCAGGTCGCGCACGATCTGCGCCGCGTAGGGCGCGGCGGCCGGATCGCCGGGGCCGTTGGAGAGGAAGGCGCCGTCGGGCTTCATTGCCAGCACGTCCGCCGCGGGCGTGGTCGCCGGCACGACGCGCACGCGGCAGCCGGCGGCGACCAGGTTGCGCAGGATGTTGCGCTTGATGCCGAAGTCGTAGGCGACGACCAGCTTGTCGCCCGGGACGGTGCCCTGCTCGTAGCCGCCGGCGATCGTCCAGTGGCCCTCGGTCCAATCGTACGGCTCGCTGCAGGTGACGCGCTCGACCAGATCCTGGCCCTCCATGCTCGGCGCCTGCTGGGCGCGGCGCACGAGCCGGGCATGGTCGAGATCGGTGGTCGAGAGGACGCCGTTGAGGTTGCCCTTCTCGCGCAGCAGGCGGACCAGCGCGCGGGTGTCGAGGCCCTCGATGCCGGGGATGCCGTACTCCTTGAGGTAGTCGCCGAGCGACTGCTGGGCGCGCCAGTTGCTCGGCGTCGGCCAGTATTCCTTGACGATGAAGCCCTCGACGAACGGGCGGCTCGATTCGACGTCCTCGCGGTTGACCCCGACATTGCCGATCTCGGGATAGGTCATGGCGACCATCTGTCCGCAGTAGGACGGGTCGGTGAGAATCTCCTGGTAGCCGGTCATCGAGGTGTTGAACACGACCTCGCCCACCGCCTCGCCCTCGGCGCCGAAGGACGTGCCCTCGAACACCGTGCCGTCGGCCAATGCCAGCACCGCTTTCATCGCCCTACGCTCCGCCGCTTGCGCACTGTCGCCGCCTCCTCCACTGCCGCTCGCCACACGACGCGGCCAGCGACGATCGTCGCGCGCGCGCCGCCGACCATCTGCCAGCCGGCGAAGGGCGTATTGCGCGACTTCGACTGAAAGCGCTCCGGCTCGACCTGCCAGGCGGCCTGTGGGTCGATCACCGTGACATCCGCCGGCGCTCCCTCCGCCAGGCTGCCGCCCGGCACCCCGAGGATGCGCGCCGGCTGCACGCTCATGGCGCGCACCAGGGCCGCCGGTGTCATGCCGTGATCGCGGACCAGGACCAGGCAGAGCGCCAACGCCGTCTCCAGGCCGACGACGCCGTGCGCCGCGCAGTCGAACTCGACATCCTTCTCGTCGCGGTGATGCGGCGCGTGATCGGTGGCGATGGCGTCGATGGTGCCGTCGCGCAGCCCGGCGATCAGCGCCTCGACATCGGCGCGCTGGCGCAGCGGCGGGTTCATCTTGGCGTTGGTGTCGTAGTCGTCGACGGCATCCTCGGTCAGGCTGAAATGATGCGGCGTCGCTTCGGCCGTCACCGCCAGGCCCAGCGCCTTGGCACGGCGCACCAACTCCACCGTGCCCGCCGTGCTGGCATGGGCGATGTGCAGGCGGCCGCCGGTGCGCTCGAGCAGGGCGATGTCGCGCGCCACCAGCGCCTCCTCGGCGGCGGCCGGCATACCCTTCAGGCCGAGGCGGAACGCGGTCGGCCCCTCGTTCATGACTCCCTCACCCGCCAGGCCGCGGTCTTCCTCGTGCGCGATCAGCGGCAGGTCGAACATGGCGCTGTACTCGAGCGCGTGGCGCATCAGGCCGCTGTCCATGATCGGCTTGCCGTCGTCCGAGACCGCGACGATGCCCGCCTCGTGCATCTCGCCGATCTCGGCCAGGCGCTCGCCGGCGAGACCGACGGAGACCGCGCCGATCGGATAGACACGCGCCAGGTTGGCGGCCGCTGCTTTCTCAATGATGTACTTCGTCACCGCGCCGTTGTCGTTGACCGGATTGGTGTTGGCCATGCAGGCGACCGCGGTGAAGCCGCCGTTCACCGCCGCGCGCGTGCCGGTGAGGACCGTCTCCTTGTACTCGTAGCCGGGCTCTCGCAGGTGCACGTGCATGTCGATCAGGCCGGGCACGACCCAGCAGCCGGTGGCGTCGAGCTGTTCGTCGGCGCCGGCGATCTCGCCGGGTGCGGCGATCCGCGCGATGCGGCCGTCCTCGACGAGGACGTCGAACGACCCGTCGCGCTGGTTGGCGGGGTCGATGACGCGCCCGCCACTGATCAGCAAGGACGGCATGGTCAGCCGGCTCTCCGGCGCAGCCGCTCGGCGGGGTGCTCGACGGCCGGGGTCTCCGGCACCGCCACGGTGCGCGCGCGGTTGATGAGCAGGAAGAGGACCGCCATGCGCACCGCGACGCCGTTGGTGACCTGGTCCATGATCAGCGAGGCGGCGCCGTCGGCGACATCGCTGGCGATCTCGACGCCACGGTTGATCGGCCCCGGGTGCATGACCACGGCGCCCGGCTTGGCGCAGTCCAGTGCGGCGCGGTTGAGGCAGAAGTAGCGCGAGTATTCGTCCAGGCTGGGGAGGAAGTTGCGCCCCTGCCGCTCGCGCTGCAGGCGCAGCATCATCACCACGTCGGCGTCGCGCAGGCCCTCGCGCAGATTGTGATGCACCTCGCCCCAGGCGGCGGCCTCGGCCGGCAGCAGCGTCGGCGGGCCGATGAGGCGAATGCGGGCGCCGAGGGTGCGCAAGGCGTGGATGTTCGAGCGGGTGACGCGGCTGTGCATGATGTCGCCGACGATCGCCACGGTGAGATCGTCGAGGCGGCCGACGTGATCGCGGATGGTCAGCAGATCGAGCAGCGCCTGGGTCGGATGCTCGTGCGCGCCGTCGCCGGCGTTGATCACCGGGCACTCGATGCGCTTGGCGAGGAAGTGGGCGGCGCCGGAGGCGTGGTGGCGCAGCACCAGGCAATCGGGCCGCATGGCGGCCAGATTGCGCGCCGTGTCGAGCAGGGTCTCGCCCTTGGTGGCGCTGCTCACCGAGGCGGCGATGCTGACGTAGTCGGCGCTCAGGCGCTTGGCCGCGATCTCGAACGAGGTGCGCGTGCGCGTGCTGGCCTCGTAGAAGAGGCCGACGACCGTCTTGCCGCGCAGGGTCGGCACCTTCTTGATGTCGCGATCGGAGATCTCTTTGAACGATGCGGCCTGGTCGATGAGAAAGAGGATCTCGTCGCGCGACAGTCCCTCGAGGCCCAGCAGGTGCTGGTGGATGAACGCCATCTCAGCCCTCCTTTGCGGCGACGACGACGACCTCGTCGCGTCCGTCCCGCTCCTTGAGCCGTACCTCGACCGATTCGGTCGTCGCCGTCGGCAGGTTCTTGCCGACGTAGTCCGCCCGGATCGGCAGCTCCCGGTGACCACGATCAATCAGCACCGCCAGTTGCACGCTGCGCGGGCGGCCGAAGTCCATCAGCGCATCGAGCGCCGCCCGCACCGTGCGACCGGTGAACAGCACGTCGTCCACCAGCACGACCTGACGATCGTCGAGTGGAATGTGGATATCGGTTCCCTTCACTTCCGGTTGCTGCGTGGCGCGCGACAGGTCGTCGCGGTAGAGGGTGATGTCGATCACGCCGCTCGGCACCCGGACGCCTTCGATCGCGGCGGCCTTGGCCACCAGGCGCTCCGCGATGTCGACGCCGCGCGAACGAATGCCGACGAAGACGAGGTCGTCCGTCCCCGTGTTTCGCTCGAGGATCTCATGGGTGATCCGGGCGAGCGCCCGCTCCACCCCCTGAGCGTCGAGCACCAATCGCTCCGCTGTTGGCATGGCAAAAAAAAGCCCCCTCGCCGTCGAGGAGGCTAGACGTGGACTCGAATTGTGGGGTGGAACATCGGACTTCCTTTCTGGCCTCACCGGACCAAGTTAAAGGCAGTTCCTACGTAGCCTGGCAGATCGCACGAGTCAATATTGCGTCGCGGCCGTTGCGCGCGGGAGGACCGCACAGAGGGCAACACGGCGTCAACAATCGGCCGCTGGCGTATGCTTTTGACGAGTGGCGCGCAAAGCGGCGCAATCCGAACCTGAGCGCGCGCCAGTCGCAGCCCCAAATCGCCAACGAAATCGGACCGACGCGCCGCGCGCGCAGACTGGCACACTCCTCGCACAGCACTGCGCTACGATGGCGCTTGGCAACCCCCTGCAATCACCCGACAAGGCACGGGCGTCCGTCACCTCGTTGCCGGGACGTGCTACCGTCCGCCCGTCCGTCGCCGAAGCGCCGCGCCCGCCCGTCGCCCAGACAGCTCCGGCGTCGCCGCGCCACAGCCTCGGTCCGGTGCCGATCGTCCTCATCGTCCTGGCGGCCGCAGCGGTCGGCTCGCAGGTGTCGATCTCGCTGACGTCGACGACAGGGTTGCCGCTGCTCATTGCCGCTGGCGCGCTGCTGTTGGCGGCGCTCTATATCCTCGCGCCGGCGGCCAAGCCGCTGGCCAGGCGCCTCGTGGTGGCAGAGGCGGCGGTCGTGCCCATGGGCCTGGCCGCGTATGGTCTCACCTGGGCGGGCTTCGCGCCCGAGCCACTCAGCCTGCTGTTCACCACCAGCGTCATCGGCTCCGGCCTGTTCGCCCGTCGCCAGCGTTGGCTCCCGCCGCTCGCCGCCCTGATGATGGTAGCGGGCTATATGGTTGCGACCGCCGCGGTCATGCCTCAGATGGTGCTCGCGCGCCCTGCCCTGCTGCTGGTGGCAAGCATCACCAGCGCCGGTCTGCTGATGGGCTTGGTGTCGCAGCGCTCGCGTCGCTCGGAGATGAGCCTGGTGGACGAGGCCGATCGTCTCAACGAGGTCTCCGGCAAGCTCGAGGCCGAAAACTCCGCCATCCGCGAGTCGACTGAGGTCGCCTCGGCGGTGCTCGAGGTCGCCAACGGCGTCACCGCCGCACTCGATCCGAGCGCCATCGCCGACCAGATCGCGCGCGCCACCGGCAGCCAGTTGCGCGCGGTGGGCACGGTCCTGCTGCTCTGGGATGAAGCCCTGGAGACCTTCCGCGTCGGCGCCATTCACGGTCCACATCAACTTGGGGCGACCGACCTGCGCCAGGTCGAGGTGCGGCCGGAGACGCTGCCGACACTCGGCCTGCCCGCCAACGGCGAGGTGGTGCAGCTGGCGCCCAACAGTGTACGCG
>JBOHWA010000716.1:0-2792 GCA_050735855.1 Binatia bacterium | reverse complement strand
CGGCACGGCTTGCCCGGACCAGGTGATCGAGATACGCAGCCGGCATCGCCAATCTTCGACCGTCCAGCATGCCCTCGACGAGTGAATCCCTGGCCGAGTTCGGCGCTGGCCTGCGCCGCGCCGATCTGCCGGACGACGTGGTGGCAGCCGTCGCGCGGCACCTGCTCGACGTCCTCGGCGTCGCGCTGGCCGCCTCGACCATGCCCTTCGCCCGCATGGCGCTGCAGGCAGCCACCGCGCTGGGCGGCGGCGCCGGAACCACGGGCACGGTGATCGGCCTTCCCGACCGGCTGGCGCCGGCGTGGGCGGCGCTGGTCAACGGCGCGCTGGCGCACGGCCTCGACTTCGACGACACGCACGAGGAAGGCGTCGTGCACGTCAGCTGCAGCGTCGCCCCGGCGGCGCTCGCCGCGGGCGAAGAGCTCGGCGCCGACGGCGGTCGCATCGTCACCGCGCTGGCACTGGGCATGGAGACCGCCGTGCGCCTCGGCCTGGCGGCGCCGGGGGTCTTCCACGACCGCGGCTTCCACCCCACCGGCGTCTGCGGCGCCTTCGCCGCGACGATGGTCGCCGGCTCGCTCGCCGGGCTGCCGGCGGCGCGCCTGACCGACGCGCTCGGCCTCGCCGGCAGCATGGCGTCCGGGCTGATGGAGTTCCTCACCGACGGCACCTGGGCGAAGCGCATCCACGCCGGCTGGGCGGCGCACGGCGGCCTGGTCGCCGCCCGCCTGGCGGGCGAGGGCTTCAGCGGCCCGCGCGCCGTGCTCGACGGCCGCTTCGGCTTCTATCGCAGCCATCTCGGCGAGGCCGGCTGGGACCTCGACGTCATCACCCGCGATCTCGGCCGCCGCTGGCATCTGCTCGACATCGCGCTCAAGCCCTACCCGGCCTGCCACATGACGCACGCCTTCATCGACGCGGCGGCGAGCCTGCGCGGCGAGCCCGGCGTGACGCCCGACGCGATCACCGCGGTCGAATGTTTCATCCACCCGCGCGAGATGCCGATCGTCTGCGAGCCGCGCGCCGCCAAGCTGGCGCCGCAGTCCGACTACGATGCCAAGTTCAGCCTGCCCTACACGGTGGCGGCGATGTTGGTCCGCGGCCACGTCGGCATCGACGACTTCACCCCCACCGCCATCGCCGATCCCGCCGTGCTGGCGCTGGCGCGCCGCGTCGAGTGCCGCCCCGATCCGACCGCCAACTACCCGCGCACCTTCCCCGGCCGCCTGCGCCTGCAGCTGCGCGACGGCCGCACGCTCGAGCGCGACGAGCCCTTCAACCGCGGCAGCGCCGAGCGCCCGCTGTCAGCCGACGACGTGCGCCGCAAGTTCCACCACAACGCCGCGCTGGCGCTGCCCACCGCGCAGGTCGACCAGCTGCTGACCGCGGTCGAGCGCCTCGACACGGCCCCCAGCCTGCGCCAGCTGGCGTCGCACTGCCGGACCGAGGCGTGAGCCCGATGCCGCTGCCGCTCGCCGGCCTCCGCATCCTGGCCCTCACCCAGCTCGGCGCCGGGCCGTACGGCATGCAACTGCTCGGCGACCTGGGCGCCGAGATCATCAAGATCGAGGACCCGACCACCGGCGGCGACGAAGCGCGCCGCGTGCCTGCCGAAGCCATCGACGGCGATTCGCTCTACTACCAGTCCTTCAACCGCAACACGCGCTCACTGACGTTGAACCTGCGCACGCCCGGCGGACAGGCGGTGTTTCGGCGCCTGGCGGCGCAGGCTGACGCCGTCTATGCCAACCCGCGCGGCGATCTGCCGGCCAAGCTCGGCCTCGACTACGCCAGCCTCAAGGACGTCAACCCGCGCCTGGTGTGCTGCACGCTGACCGGCTTCGGCCGCAGCGGCCCGCGCGCCGCCGATCCGGCCTACGACTACCTGCTGCAGGCGCTGGCTGGCTTCATGAGCGTCACCGGCGAGGCCGACGGACCGCCGGTGCGCAGCGGCGTCGCCGTCGTCGACTTCGCCGCCGGAACGATGTCGGCGCTCGGGCTGTTGATCGCCCTGCTGCGCGCCCGCGCCACCGGGGTGGGCGGCGACGTCGACGTCAGCCTGCACGACACCGCCGTCTCGATGCTCACCCACCTGGCGACCACCTACCTGCGCAGCGGCGTCGAAGCGCCGCGCCGCGCGCACGGCTCGCACCCCTCGGTCATCCCGGCGCAGCGCTTCGCCACCGCCGACGGCTGGATGCTGGTGATGTGCATGAAGGAGAAGTTCTGGCACCGCCTGTGCGCGCTGCTCGAACGCCCCGACCTGGCCGCCGATCCGCGCTACGCCGATTTTGCCGCCCGCCTGCAGCACCACGCGCCGCTGCTCGCCGAGCTCGAGCGCCTGTTCCGTACCCGTCCCACCGCCGACTGGATCGCCCTGCTGCAGGGCCAGGTGCCGTGCGCGCCGGTCAACGACCTCGCCGCCGCGCTGGCCGACGCGCAGGTGCAGCATCGCGGCATGATCGTCGAGGTCGCCCACCCACACTACGGCCCGCTGCGCGAGGTCGGCTGCCCGATCAGGATCGACGACGTCGAGCCGCGCTACACCGCCGCCGCCGCACTGGGTGCCGACACCGACGCGATCCTGCGCGAGTGGCTGGGCATGGATGAGGCGCAGATCGCCCTCGTGCGCGCCGCAGGTGCCCTGTGATCTCGCGCACCGAATGTGCCCCCATGACTGGAGGGCGCCGGTCCCTCGGCGCCGGGGGCGGCGTGGGGCGGCGGTACAGCCACACCACCGCCCCGAGCAGCGCGCCGACGACGGCAATCGACAGCAGCGTCCCCGCGTCCGG
>JBOHWA010000715.1:0-3270 GCA_050735855.1 Binatia bacterium | reverse complement strand
GCCCTGGGCGTCGATCGGCGCCAGCTCGCGCAGGTGCTGGTGCGCCTGTTCGAGGTGCCAGCCGATCATCTCATCGTGGTCGACCGTCGCCCCGACGCGGCCCTCGATCCAGTCGGCGAAGCGGCTGTGGAGCTCGGCCCGTGTGCCCTTCAGCAGGCGCCGGTAGGCGGCGTCCCGGATCAGCACGTGGTGGAAGCGCAGCGCCGGCTCGCCGAGGAACCAGCCGACGTCGGGCTCGATCAGCTCGCTGCGACGCAACGACTCGAGGCGCGCGTCGAAGCCCGCTTGCGCCTCGGGCGGCAGCAGGTGGCTGACCGCGGCGCGCGAGAACTGCCGGCCGACGACGGCGGCGCGCTCGAGCACCAGGCGATCCTCGGGACGCAGCCGCTCGATACGCGCGGCAAGCAGCGCGTGGATGGTGGGCGGCATGTCGAGCGCGGCGAGCTCGACTCCGGCGGTCCAGCGATCCGCCTCGAGCTTGAGCGCGCCGTCGTCGACCAGCATGCGCACCAGCTCGCCGACGAACAGCGGGTTGCCCTCGCTGGCGGCCAGCACGCGTCCGGCGATCGCTGCCGGCAGCTCGCTGGCGCCGATGACGTTGGCTGCCAGTCGCGTGGCCGCGCCGGCGTCGAGACCGGCCAGGGTCACGACGTCGTGCACGAGGCCGCCGACCGTCGCCATCGCCGCGCGCGTCTCGCGCAGCTCGGGGCGCGCTGCGGCCAGGACGAGCAGCGGCGTGCCGCTGCTCCACTGCACCAGGTGCTCGATGAGGTCGAGCAGCAGTGGCGCCGCCCACTGGAGGTCGTCGATCGCGAACAGCACCGGCCGCGTCGCCGCGAGGGCGGCGAGCAGGCGGCGCACGACGAAGAAGGTCTCCTCGGGCGCCTCCGGCATGCCGGCGAGCAACGCGCCGATGCCGGCGGAGATGCGGGCGCGCTCGGGGGCGTCGCCGGGCAGCGCGGCGGCGATGGCTGTGCGCTGTGCGTCGCCGCTGCTGCCGTCGTCGAGGTGCAGGAAGGTACGCAACGCCTGGGCGAGGGGGGCGAAGGTGGCGCTGCCGGCCGCGTCGCACTGCGCGGTCAGCACCAGCGCCGTGTCGCCGAGTCGGCGGGCGAACTCGTCGAGCAGGCGCGACTTGCCGAGCCCCGGCGAGCCGAGGATCACGGTCAGGTGCGCGCTGCGTGCGCCGACCGCCGCGTCGTAGGCCGCCACCAGGCGGCGCAGCTCGTCGTCGCGGCCGACGAACGCGGTCGCCGTCGCGCTCGCCGGACGGTCGAGCGAGACGACGCGATAGGCCGTCACGGCAGCCGAGCGACCCTTGAGGGAGAGCCGACCGACGGGCGCCAGGGTGATCAGCCCGCTGACCAGGCGGCGCGTCGACTCGCCAATCAACACGTCGCCGTCGTGCGCCTCCTGTTGCAAGCGCGCCGCGATGTTGACCGGATCACCGACGACGTCGGTGTGGTCGGCGCTGACGACGACCTCGCCGGTGTTGATGGCGACGCGCAGGCCGATGTCGCCGACCAGGGCCGTCTGGTCGCGAATCAATGCGCCGACCGCCTCCTGCATGGCGACCGCGGCGCGCACGGCACGCGGCGCGTCGTCCTCGGCCACCCGGGGGACACCGAACGCCGCCAGGACGCCATCGCCGAGCAGCTTCACCACCGTGCCCCCGTGGGCCGCGATCGCGGCCTGCAGCGCGCGGTAATAGCGGTCCATGACCGCGCGCGCAGACTCCGCGTCCAACCGTTCGTGCAGCGACGTCGACCCGATCAGATCGGCGAAGACCACGGTGACGACTTTGCGCGCTCCCCCCTGCTCTGCAGGGCGCGACGTGAGCGATGCACCACACCCGTTGCAGAAGCGGGCGTCGGGCGGGTTGTCCGCCCCGCAGCTGGCGCAGCGCGGCGGCAGCACCGCGCCGCAGGCATTACAGAAGCGCGCGGCCTCGGGATTGTCGCGTCCGCAGCTGCCGCAGCCCATCGTGCGCGGTGAACCCGTGCCTCACTCCTTCTTCGCCGCCGCCCGCGCCCGCATCTCGGGAATCCCGATCGGCTGCAGGTGCTCGAGGAAGACGCCGTTGAAGTTGGCGGCGATCTCGCTGGCGGTCAGACCGCCCGGCTTGTACATCATCGCGACCGGGCGCGGCTGCTGGAAGAGGGTGTAGCCGAAGCCGCGGCGGCCGAAGATCTGGCCGTTGACGTGCGCCGCCTTCTCCGACGCCAGGAAGGCGATCAGCGGCCCGTTGAGCTCCGGGTTCATCTCCGGCGGCGGGTTGTCCTTGTCGACGCCGGGGATGGTGCCGGTCATGCGCGTCATGCCCGACGGGGCCATGGCGTTGATGGTGATGTTGTACTTCTCGTGCTCGATCGCCCACACCAACGTCAGGCCCATGATGCCTGCCTTGGCGGCGCCGTAGTTCGACTGACCGAAGTTGCCGCGCAGTCCGGCGCTCGAGGTGATGTTGATCACCCGGCCGTAGCCCTGCTCCTTCATGATCGGCAGCGCATGGCGGCCGCAGTTGAACGAGCCCTTCAGGTGCACGGCGAGGACGGAGTCGAAGTCCTCCTCGCTCATCTTGGCGAGCGAGCGGTCGCGCACGATGCCGGCGTTGTTGACCAGGATGTCGATGCGGCCGAATGTGTCGACCGCCGACTTGATGATGCGGGCGGCGCCGTCGAACTCGGAGACGGAGTCGTAGTTGGTCGTGGCGTCGCTGCCCAGCGCCTTGATCTCGTTGACCACCTGCTGGGCGGGGTCGTCGGCGGTGCCGCGCCCGTCGACCTCGCAGCCGACGTCGTTGATCACCACCTTGGCGCCTTCGCGCGCCAGGGCGATCGCGATGCCGCGCCCGATGCCGCGGCCGGAACCGGTCACGACCGCCACCTTGTCCTTCAAGAGCATGCCTGTCCTCCTTGTGGTGCTGTGGCGTCCCCCCGGCCGGGGGGCAACCAGCGAAGCGATGGCGTCGGCGCTACCACTCGCCCCGCCGGCCGTCAATCAGTTGATTGAATCGCCCTAGGCGACGGCCAGGTAGTCGTCGAATGGGCGCAGCGCGGCCCCTCGCATCCACGCCTCGATGCCGGCGCGGGCGCCGAGCGAGCCAGCGGCGCTGAGCACGAAGCCGTCGTCGCGCCGCGGCGGGTGCGGCGCTTCGATGCGCGCGCCGTACAGCTCGCGCCCCCAGCGGCGCGGCGTGCTGTCGACGAAACGGCGGATCGGATAGCCGCGCGCCGCCAGCGCCGCGGCCCAGCGCCGGCCGGTCGGTCC
>JBOHWA010000714.1:0-6236 GCA_050735855.1 Binatia bacterium | reverse complement strand
GGCCGATACAGATGGCGCCGGCCAGTCCGATGACGCCTCCCATCGCATGCACCACTCCGGAGCCGGCGAAGTCGACCGCGCCATGGCCGAGGCCGAGGTTGAGTCCGGTCTGCGCCAGCCAGCCGCCGCCCCACACCCAGTTGGCGTACAGGCAGTACGGCAGCGCTACCCACAAGCCGTAGAGCATGAAGTTCTTCCACGCCCAGCGCTCGGCCATCGCGCCGGTGGGGATGGTGGCGGTGGTGTCCATGAACACCATCATGAAGAAGAACAGCGCCATGACGCTGACGTCACCGACGTCGGCGCCGAGGAAGAATCCCTTGGTGCCCATCAGATTGTAGCCACCGATGCTGATGCCCTCATTTGAGCAGGGCGAGGCCGGGCCCGAGCGACGGGTACCAGCCCGGCGGCACCGGGCCGTTCCACCAGTTGCCCCAGCCGATGGCAAAGCCGTACGCCCAGAAGCCGAGGCACCCGAGCGGGTAGATCATCAGGTTCATCGCCGAGGTGTGGCCGGCGTTCTTCGCCCGGCAGAGGCCGGTCTCGACGAACATGAACCCGGCTTGCATGAACATGACCAGGAAGCCGCAGATCATCACCCAGACGAAGTTGATCGAGAACATGTTGTGGGCGACGCGATCGTACAGATCGGCCACCGCCATATTGGCCGGGATGTCGCCCTTGCCGTCGCCGGCCGGGGTGATCCACACGCCGGCGGCGCCGCCGCCGGCATCGGGCCAAGTCGGCTTCGACTCGTCAGCACTGGTCGACGAAAAATACCCCGGCAGTGTCGGTTTCTCCTCGTCCTGGGCGCTGAGCCGTGGTGTCGCGGCGAACGTCGCGCCCAAAAGGACGAGACTAAACATCAATACCGAGGTCGCTCTGACCATATGTACATCCTCCCTTAAGCCGAGCCAAAGTGGTCCTTTCGATGGAGCAACGCCGGTGCCAGGGAACAGATCGTCTCAATCGAATGGACCAGACATGGCTTGCGGCCCGCACTGCTCAGTGATTGAGCAGGGATGCGCGGAGAACCGGCAGGGAGGGGCGATGTACGCTACGGGCTTCGATATGGAGCGCGGGATTGCCCGCTGTCGGGTGTTGCTGTCGCTGATCGCCATCCTGGCGCTGTATGTGGATCCGACCGAGCCGCACATCATCGACTGGCTGCCGATCGGCTCGGGCTGGTTCTCGGTCAACCGCTACTGGGCCACCGTTCTGGTCGGCCATCTCATCTACAGCCTGACGTTATTCGTTCAGCAGGCGCGCGGCACGCTGCCGGCCGCGCGGCTGGCGGCGATCGCGACCTGGGGGGACGTCCTGTTCGCCGTCGCGGTCGCGGCGGTCACCGAGGGCACGACCAGCCCCTTCTACTCGTTCTTCGCCTTTGCCGTGCTGGCGGCGGGCCTGCGCTCCGGCATGCGGGCGGCGCTATGGGTCACCACCCTGAGTGTCGGTCTGTACATCGCATTTGTCGTCGCCTCGGCGCCGAGCGACCGGTCGTTCTATATCGTCATGCGGGCTGCCTACATCGCCATCACCGGCTACCTGGTTGGCTACCTCGGCCAGGAGCGGCTGAACCAGGAAGCCAGGCTGCGGCAATTGGAAGCCGGGGTGCAGCGCGAGCACATCGCGCGCTCGCTGCACGACGGCTACGCGCAGGCGCTGGCTGGCGTGAACCTGCGCCTGGAAGCCTGTCGCGAGCTGTTGCGCCGGGGCGAGGACACGGCGACCGTCGACGGCGAGCTCTCCGAGCTCCAGGCCGGTGTGAACCGCGAGCACGACGAGCTGCGCGCCTACATCCGGTCGCTCCTCAACCGCGATGCCGTGCCTGTGCGGCGCCCGCCCGAGGAGGCGACACGGGTCTCGGTCACCGCCACCTTTCAGGGCTCCGCCGCGTTCGTCGAGCACGTCCTGCTGATCATGCTCGAGGGCGTGCGCAACGTGCGCCGCCACGCGCGGGCCCGCAGCGCCGTCATCGGGACCGACCGCACGGCCGAGGGACTCTTGGTGACCATCGACGACGACGGCATTGGCTTCCCCGCCGGGGCGCCGCTGCCGTGGTCGATCGCCTCGCGCGTCGAGGAATGTGGCGGCCGGCTCGCCTTCCGCAACGACGGGCGCGCCGGGGCACACGTTCACATCACCCTGCCTGGAGCGTGAGATGAGCGAGCCGTTGCGGGTGGTCATCGCCGACGACCATGCCCTCTTCCGCCAGGGGCTGCACTCGATGCTGCGCTTGCACCCGGAGCTGACCGTCGTCGCCGAGGTGGAGCGGGCGGAGCAACTGCTGCCGCTGCTCGACGCCACACCCTGCGACCTCTTGCTGCTCGATCTGCAGATGGAGCGCGGTGTCGTCGCCGAGATCGAAGCCCTCGCCGAGCGTGTCGCCATCATCGTCGTCACCGCGTCGGAGCGCGTCGAGGACGCGCTGGCGGCCATCCGTGCCGGCGCGCGCGCCCTGGTGTTCAAGCGCTTCGCCATCGAGACCCTGATGACTGCAATCGCCACCGTGCGCGAGGGCCATGTCTGGCTGCCGCCGGTGCTGCAAGCCGAGATCGCCGCCGGACTGCGCCGCCCGCAACCGGCGGCTCTGACCCGGCGCGAACGCGAGATCGCCCGCCATGTGGCGCTCGGGCTGCGCAATGCCGAGGTCGCCGAACGGCTCAGCATCAGCGAGCTGACCGTCAAGACGCACCTGAACAACATCTTCCAGAAGCTCGGCCTGCGCGACCGGGTGCAGTTGGCCCTGCACGCGGTGCGCGTCGGCCTGGTCGGCGGGGGCGACAAGCGCCGTTGATCTGGCGAACAAGCCTGCTCACGTGATAGGCAGCGAGCAGCTTGCCCTGCGGCGATTCTGAAGGCGCACTTATCGGCTCCAGTAACAATCCTGATTGACACCTCCCTTGCGGTCCCTCGGACAGGCCGGCCGCGGTGCGCGTGGGGGGCATCGCAGCAGGGTACATACCGGGCACGGGGCACGAGCAGTTGAGCAGAAGCTCGACTGCCGCACGGACCAGAGACTGGGGGACCAATGACGAGGATCGGGCAACGGAATGCAGTGGGCAAAGTCATGTCACGGGGCGTGGCCGGGACAGGCGCCGCCCTGCTCGCGGGGTTGAGCGGCGCGGCCGCGCAGGCGCAGGAGGCAGCGCCGGTGGTGATCGACAGCGGCGACACGGCCTGGGTGCTGACGGCGTCGGCGCTGGTGCTGATGATGACGCTGCCCGGCCTGGCGCTGTTCTACGGCGGCCTGGTGCGGGCCAAGAACGTCCTGAACGTGTTGATGCAGTGCTTCATCTCGGCTGGCGTGGTCGGCGTGCTGTGGATCCTGGTCGGCTACTCGCTGGCCTTCGGCACCGGCAACGCCTTCATCGGCGACCTCTCGAAGGTCGGCCTGGCCGGCGTGACGATGGACTCGGTGACGGCCAACTTCGCCTCGCCGCCGCGCAACATCCCCGAGTACGTGTTCATCATGTTCCAGGGCATGTTCGCCATCATCACCCCGGCGCTGATCCTCGGCGCCATCGCCGAACGCATGAAGTTCAGCGTCTGGATCGCCTTCATCACCATCTGGTTCCTGGTGGTGTACTGCCCGATCGCGCACATGGTGTGGGGCGGCGAGGGCTGGATCTTCCAGTCGGGGGCGATCGATTTCGCCGGCGGCCTGGTGGTGCACATGTCGAGCGGCTTCTCGGCCCTGGTCGCGGCGATCATGCTCGGCACCCGGCGCGGCTTCGGCAAGGAGCCGATGCCGCCGCACAGCCTGCCGCTGTGCCTGATCGGCGCCGGCCTGCTGTGGACCGGTTGGTTCGGCTTCAACGCCGGCAGCGCGCTGAGCGCCAGCCCGCTGGCCGGGCTGGCGTTTCTCAACACCTCGACGGCGGCGTCGTCGGCGGTGGTGGTCTGGGCGCTGATCGAGTACATGCACCGCGGCAAGCCGACGGCGTTGGGTGGCGCGACGGCGGCGGTGGCCGGCCTGGTGGCGATCACGCCGGCGTGCGGCAACGTCGGGCCGATGGGCGCCATCGCCATCGGCATCGGGGTCTCGATCATCTCGTATACCGCGTGCACCTTCCTCAAGCCGGCGCTGGGCTACGACGATTCGCTCGACGTCTTCGGCGTGCACGCGCTGGGCGGCGCCTGGGGCGCCCTGGCCTCGGGCATCTTCGCCATCACGCTGGGCTCGGGCATCGAGAGCAACGCGCAGCAGATCATGGTGCAGCTGAGGGGCATCGGCTTCGTCGTGGTCTTCGCGCCGGTGGCGACGGTGATCATCCTGTCGCTGCTCAAGGTGGTGTTCGGGTCGCTGCGCGCCGTGGATGAGGACGAGGTCGTGGGACTCGACCTGTCGCAGCACAGCGAGAGCGCCTACGCCGGCGTCGGCGGCGAGGGCATGCACTCCGTGCATCGCTGAACCGCGAGGGTCAGCGACACGCAGTGAACGCGGGCGGCCGGCAACGGCCGCCCGCGTTGCGTGTGGGCTCAGCGAGCCGGCGGTAGCGTCCGGCCGAGGGCGGCACAGGCGGCCGCCTTGGCCCAACGGTAGTCGGCCTTGCCGGCCGGGCTGCGCAGCACGCGCTCGACGAAGATGACGTGCTTGGGCGCCTTGTAGGCCGCCAGCTTGGCGCGCGTCGCCGCGATCACCTCTCCGACCTCGGGTGGTACGCCGCCCGACGTCTGCACGACGGCGACGATGATCTCGCCCCACTTCTCGTCCGGCACGCCGACCACGGTGCAGTCCTCGATCGCCGGGTGCAGCTTGACCACTTCCTCGACTTCCTCGGGGAAGACCTTCTCGCCGCCGGTGTTGATGCACACCGAGCCGCGCCCGAGCAGGGTGACACTGCCGTCGGCCTCGACCTGGGCCCAGTCGCCCGGGAACGAGTAGCGCGTGCCGTTGATGACGCGGAACGTCGCGGCGGTCTTGGTGTCGTCCTTGTAGTAGCCGACCGGGATGCCGCTGTCGGCGGCGACGGCGAGCAGACCGACCTCCTGCGAGCCCGGCCCGAGCTCGCGGCCGTCTTCGGTGAAGACGCGCGAGGTCGGGTTGAGCTGGAACTTGGCCGTCGTCGGGTCGCTGCCGGCGGTGGTGATCATCATCCCCATGCCGGTCGCCTCGCTCGAGCCCAGGCCGTCGATCAGCATCGGGATGCCGCGGTCGAGGAAGGCCTGCTTGAAGGCCGCCGTCCACATGACGCCGCCGGACACGATCAGCATGACAGAGGAGACATCGTACGGCGTCCCCGCCGCCTCGGCTTCCTCGAGCGCGCGCACCATCGGGCGCGCGAAAGCGTCGCCGACGATGACGCACATGCCGACGCGATGGTGTTGCACGAGCCGCCAGAGCTCGTGCGCGTCGAAGGAGCGGTTGGGCAGGCTGACCACCGTCGAGCCGATCATCAACCGTCCCATCGAGCTGAACCACGCCATCCCGTGCATGAGCGGTGCCGCCGCCAGGCACGGGCCCGCGACCCCCATCTCGCGCATGCGCTTGGCCAACACGGCGGCTTCGGCGGGCGACGCGGGCACCTCGCCGATCGCCTGATAGCTCTGTGAGAGCACGGTGAAGAGATCGCTGTGGCGCCACATGACGCCCTTCGGTAGGCCGGTGGTGCCGCCGGTGTAGAGAAAGATCAGATCCTCGGGCGAGCGCTCGATGCGCGGCGCCGGGGCGTGCGCGGCGATGAAGTCCTCGTAGGCGGTGGCGCCGGGCAGCAGCGGATGCTCGTCCTCGGGCGTCGTCGCGACCTGGATCAGGGTCTTCAGCTTGGGTAGCGCGCCGCGCACCGCCTGCACCCGATCGGCGAGGGCGCCGTGAAACACCAGCGCCTCGGCGTCGGCGTTGTCGAGCAGATAGCGCAGCTCGTCCTCGAGGTAGCGATAGTTGACGTTGACCGGCACCGCGCGCAGCTTGAAGGCGGCGAAGACGGTCTCGAGATACTCGTTGGCGTTGTAGACGTACATCGCCACCTTGGCGCCGGGCGTGAGGCCGCTCGCCTGCAGCGCTGCGGCCAGCCGGGCGGCGCGCTGCTCGAAGTCGCGGAACGTCTGCGTCTCTGTGCCGTGCGCCTGCGCCGCGTCGTCGGCCAGCGTGTCGGCCACCGCCTCCCAGATGTCAGCAAGGTTCATGGTCATCGCAGAACCTTTGCATACCGGCGCGGGGTCGTGCCAGCGCACGAACAATCGTTTGGCCGAGCTGGAGGGCGCCGGTCCCTCGGCGCCGGGGGTGGGGC
>JBOHWA010000713.1:0-3500 GCA_050735855.1 Binatia bacterium | reverse complement strand
GCGGCGGCGACGCTGCGCGCCGGCGCGGCGGTGGCCGACAGCTGGCAGCTGTGGCTGGCGTTGCGCGATGCCTGCCCGGTCGGGCGCCAGCACCGCTACAGCGAGGCGCAGATCGCCTATCACTATCGCAAGGACCGCAGCGTGTTGGAGAAGGCGGCGCGCGAGCGGTAGCGCGCGGGGCACGGCACTCTCAGCACAGGGGCGCAGAGGTCGCGGACGCGATTCGCCTGGAGGGCGCCGCTCCGTCGGCGCCGTGCTCGCGACCAGCACCCCCGGCCCAACCCCCGGCGCCGAGGGCCCGGCGCCCTCCAGGGGGTTGCGTCCTTGCGGCGCACGAATTCAGAGCAGGCTGCGCACTGCGGCGGCGACGCCGTCGGCATCGATGCCGTGGATGCGCAGCAGGTCGGGATACGGCGCCACCTCGGTGCAGAAGACGTCGCGCACGCCGACGCGCGCCAGGCGGCCGGCGCCGAGCTCGGCGAGGATCTCGGCGACGGCGCCGCCGAGGCCGCCGGCGATGAAGTGCTCCGCGACCGTCACCAGCCGTCCCGTCGCGCGCGCGGCGGCTTCGACCGCGGCGCGATCGAGCGGTTTCAGCGTGTGCACGTTGAGCACGCCGGCGGCGATGCCCTCGGCCTGCAGGGCCGTGTGCGCCGCCAGCGCGCTGCGCACGCAGCTGCCGGTGGCGAGGATGGTCGCGTCGCCGCCGTCGCGCAGGCGGACGATCTCGCCGGGCAGGAACGGCGCGTCGTAGCCCTCGATGGCCGCCAGGAAGCCGAGGCGCACGTACACCGGCCCGTCGATGGCCGCCGCGGCGCGGATGGCGCGGTGGCTCTCCGCCGGATCGGCGGGGCTGAGCAGGGTCAGGCCCGGGATGGTGCGCAGCAGCGCGATGTCCTCGATGGCGTGGTGCGTCGCCCCCCACGGGCCCGCTTCGAGGCCGGCGAACGGTGCCAGGAACTTCACGTTGTTGCGGTTGTAGGCACAGTCGTCGCGGATCTGTTCGAAGCCGCGCAGGCTGACGAACGGCGCCATGCCGAGCACGAAGGGCAGCTTGCCGGCGTGGGCGAGGCCGGCGGCGACGCCGATCAGGTTCTGCTCGCTGATGCCGACGTCGATGTGGCGCTCGGGAAAGCGCTCGGTGAACCCGCGGATGGGACCGAAGTCCTGCGAGACCAGCACGATCTCCGGCCGCTCGGCGGCGAGCTCGGCGACGATCGTGGTGCCGGCGAGGGCGGCGACATAGCCGCTCATGCGTCTGCCAGCGCGGCCAGGGTGCGCGCCACCTCGTCGGGCCTGAGCCTCGTGTAGTGCGCGCGCGCGGTGCCCTCGACGCCGGGCACGCCCTTGCCCTTCACGGTGTGCGCGATCAGCACGGTCGGCCCGCGTGCCGCCGGCGCCGCGACGAGGGCGGCGTGGACGCTGACCATGTCGTGGCCGTCGATCTCGCGCACATGCCAGCCGAAGGCGCGCCACTTGTCGGCCAACGGCTCGAGCGGCACGACGTCGGCGACGGCGCCGGCGGACTGGAACTTGTTGTAGTCGACGATGGCGAGCAGCCGTTCGAGCCCGAAGCGCGGGGCGCACAGCGCCGCCTCCCAGATCGTGCCCTCCTGCAGCTCGCCGTCGCCGAGCAGCACCACGGTGCGCGACGGCGAGCGGTCGAGCTGCTCGGCGAGGGCGATGCCGACGGCGACCGACAGCGCGTGGCCGAGCGAGCCGGTGGCGAACTCGACGCCCGGCGCGCGGCGCGTCGGATGGCCGCCGAGGCGACTGCCGAGCTGCCCCGAGGCCGGCAGCTCGGCCGCGTCGATGCGCCCGAGCTCCGCCAGGCAGGCGTGAAAGATGTGCACCGCATGGCCCTTGCTGAGCAGGAAGCGGTCGCGCCGGCGCAGCGGCGTATCCTCGAGCTGCAGGACGTCGAAAAACAGCGCCGCCATCAGATCGGCGCACGACAGCGAGCCGCCGAGATGACAGAGCTGCGCCGCGGCGATCGACACGACGTGACGGCGCAGCGCCGCGGCGCGGCGGCGCAGTTCGTCGATCGCGGCCGTCTCGTCAGTCATCCGCTCCGCCCGCGGTCGGTCAGCTCGCCGGCGTGTACTTGACGACGACGCGGCTGCCGTCCGCGAAGCCGTCGCGGAAGCCCTGCGCATGCGACGGCCAGCGGTCGGGGTACTTCTTGGCGAACATGCCCATCAACAGGACCTCGATCGCCGGGTCGTTCTTGACCACCGTCCCAGTGGCGATGAACGACGGTCCGTCGACCGCGCCGACGGCAATTTTCGCCTTCGGGCGCCCGGCGTTGATGCGCCGCACGCGCCACGAGGTCGGCCGCGTCCCGACGTAGACCGCCCCTTCGTGGGCCATGAACCAGATCTCCGCCGGCGCGCCGAACGAACCGTCTTTGCGGGTCGAGGAGATGTAGACGTACTTCGCGTCGGCGAGCGCCTTGGTCATCTCCGGCGTCAGCTCGGCCGTCGCGCTCGCCGCCAGCAGCAGGGCGAGGCACAGGGCCATCAGGCGAATGGTGGACGTGCGCATGGGGGACCTCCCGCGTGCGGTTGTAGTGCGCACTCCCCGGTCGCGCAATCGGCGCGCGCTCCAAATGGGGCACCCCGTATGCTACGCATGGCGGTATGTCGTCTGTGCGCAACGACCGCGGCAACGCCGCGGTGTACATGGTCGCCGCGGTGCTGATCGCGCTGCTGGTCGGGCTGCTCTCGCTGCACTTCACGCAGAAGCGCCACAATCACCTGCCCTACGACGTGCAGGCCGCCTATCCGCCCGACAAACAACTGGTCGGAGGTGAGGCCTTCGCGTCGACGGCGGCGGCGCTGATCGACCACGAGCTGCACGGCGGCAGCGGCTGGCGGCCGAACGATTTCTTCCTCTGGGGGATGACCCTCGGCCCCGACAACAACGCCAACCGTCAACTCGGCATCATCCAGGCGTTGCGCGAGAGTGTGCGCATCTTCAAGGACCACCTGACCAAGATCTCGTCGAACGAGTACGACGCCAACCTGGTGGCCGCCGATCTGACGCTGCGCAACGACGAGTACAAGTTCATGCTGCCGTCGGCGGAGAGCAAGTTCGAGGACGGCATGCAGGCGCTGCGCAAGTACGTCAGCGGCCTCGAGCAGACGCCGCCCAAGTCGAAGCCGCTCAACCGCCGCAACATCGAGCTGATCCGCCTGTTCCAACAGTGGTCCGACCAACTCGGCGACGCGCACGCCAACCTCTTCAAGGAGACCGAGCCGGACGGCAGCGGCGTCGCCGCGTGGCACACCGACAACTATTTCTACCACGCCCAGGGCATGGCGCACGTGATGCACCATCTCACCAAGGCGATCCGCCGCGAGTACGAGAAAGAGCTGGCGTCACGCCCGGGCCTGCTGCAGGTGTTCGACGAAGTCATCGCCGCGCTGGGCCGCGGCGCCGAGCTCAAGCCGCTGGTGGTGATCGACGGCGGCCCCGACAACATCTTCGCCAACCATCGG
>JBOHWA010000712.1:0-1610 GCA_050735855.1 Binatia bacterium | reverse complement strand
CTCCAGGCCATGTCATCCGCCGTGCGCGCCAACTGGAGGGCGCCGGGCCCTCGGCGCCGTGTGCGCGGTGACCGTCCCGCTCAACCGGGGACTCAGCCCAGCGCGCCGAGCTCGCCCAGCGCCGTCTCGACGTCGGCGACCGCGACGCGCTGCAGGCAGTCGTAGTGGCCGAAGCGGCAGGTGCGCTCGAGGCAGGGGCTGCAGTCGATCTGGTGGTACAGCACGCGCGCCCGCGGTCCGAGTGGGCCGGTGCGGGTTGGGTTGGTCGAGCCGAAGATGCCGACCGTCGGAATACCGAGCGCCGCGGCGACATGCATGGCGCCCGAATCGTTGCCGGCGAAGCCGTCGCAGAGCGAGAGCAGCGCCAGTGCCTCGCCGATCCCGGTGGCGCCGGCTGCCACCAGCGCGCCACCACGGCTGGCAGCGGCGATGGCTTCGCTGCGCGCGCGCTCGGCCGGCGCGCCGAGCAACACCGCCTCGGCGCCCTGGGTGGCCAGCTGATCGATCAAGGCGGTCCAGCGTGCCGCCGGCCACTCCTTGGCCGGCCCGTACGCCGCCGCCGCCGCCACCGCGATCAGCCGCCCGCTGTGCCGCCGGTGCGCCTGGAGCCACGCCTGCATGGCGGCGCGGTGCACCGGGGCGGCGGTGAGCGCCGTATCCTCGGCGCGGCCCTCGATGCCGAGCGTCTCGCGCAACAGGTACAGGTAGTCGTGCACCTGATGCCGCGCGAAGAGGGCCGCCGGGCGGCGCACCCTGTCGGTGAGCAACAGGCCGCGCGCGTCGGCGGCGAAGCCGACGCGGCGCGGCACGCCGGCCAGTGCGGTCCAGAACGCCGACTCGAAACTGCGCGGCAGCAGGATGGCGAGGTCGAAGGTGCGGGCGCGGATGTCGGCGACGACGCGCCGGCGGTCGGCGAGCCCGGCGAGCGAGCGGCCGACGCGATAGGGCATGATCTCGTCGAGCCAGTCGACGCCGTCGAAGAAGCCGGCCAGCTCGGCCTTGACCAGGACCGCCAGGTGCGCCGCGGGGTAGGCATGCCGCACCGCCCGCAGCGCCGGCAGGCTCATCACCAGGTCGCCGAGCCAATTGACAGCCTTGACCAGCACGCGCGCCGGGCGCTGCCGGTCGCCCTCCTGCCCTGCGGCCGTCATGATGCTGCGCGCGCGGGCGTCTCAGCCCTCCGGCGCCGCCGAGGTGAACTCGAATCGCCCGGTGGCAACGCGCCGGCCCTCGCTGGTCGCCGACGCGGTCACATCGGCGGCGATGCCGCGCCGCGCCGTCACCGCCACCTGCAAGTCGAGGGTGCTGCCCGGTTCGGACCAGGCGCGCACCTTGAAGTCGCGCAGCACGGCATGGCGCAGCAGCGCGGGATCGACCCCGAGCGCCTGCGCCGCGACCTCGCGCGCCAGGCGGCTCTGCGCGTCGGCGAGCAAGGTGGCGGGGAACACCGCCTTGCGCGGAAAGTGGTCGGCGAAATACGGCGCTTCGACCGGCACGCAGAGGCGCGCACGCCGTTCCCCCTCGACGGCCGAGGGCAGGATCTCGAGCGCGGCGCTGGGCAGCGCGCGCCGCGCCGCGCCAGCGGCGGCGGAGGGGCCGGTGCGCAGCGC